>CAVKQB010000016.1:0-36672 GCA_963658575.1 Leyella stercorea
AATTGATTAAATAATTGGAAATTAGATAATTGAATAATTAAAAAGTCTTTGCTCTAAATTGCGGTTTTGCCGCCTCACTCCTCACTACTCACTACTCACTACTCATTTCTCACTACTAACTGCTCACTGCTCACTTTTTTACATGCGTTCTGGCACATCGATGCCGAGCAGATCCATGGCGTTTTTCACCACTTTCGCCACGTTGGCCGACAGCAGCAGACGGAAGTTGCGCAGCGCAGCATCGGTCTCCTTCAGCATCGGGAAGTCGTGATAGAATTGGTTGTACTCTTTCACTAGATTGTAGGCGTAATTGGCCACAACGGCGGGGCTAAACTCGTCGCCAGCCTGTTTGACGACGGCGGGAAAATCGGCCAAAAGTTGCACGAGCGACGTCTCTTTGTCCGAAATGGCGAGCCCGCCGTCGGTCTTTTGCGGCACGATACCCATGTCGGCGGCGCGGCGCAACACCGATTTGATGCGTGCGTGCGTGTACTGAATGAACGGCCCCGTATTGCCATTGAAATCGATGGATTCTTTCGGGTTGAAGAGCATGTTTTTCTTCGGATCGACCTTGAGAATGAAGTATTTGAGCGCGCCCAAGCCCACCATGGTAACGACGGCTTCGGTCTCGTCGGGCGGGCAATCGTCCAACTTGCCGAGTTCGCGCGACGTTTCGCGGGCTTGCGCCACCATCTCGTCCATCAGGTCGTCGGCATCGACCACCGTGCCTTCGCGGCTTTTCATTTTGCCTTCGGGCAGTTCAACCATGCCATACGAGAAATGCACAAGTTCTTTGCCCCATTCAAATCCGAGTTTGTCGAGCAGGAGCGAAAGCACTTGAAAATGGTAATTTTGTTCGTTTCCGACCACATACACCATCTTTTTTATCGGAAATTCGCTGTAGCGTTGTTTGGCGGTGCCGATATCTTGAGTCATGTAAACCGATGTCCCGTCGGCACGGAGCAGCAGTTTTTCGTCGAGTCCGTCGGCGGTGAGGTCAGCCCAGACGGAGCCGTCGGGACGGCGATAGAAAATGCCTTTGGCCAGCCCAGCCTCCACCTCTTTTTTGCCAATCAGATAGGTTTGCGATTCGTAGTATATTTTGTCGAAATCGACGCCAAGACGGCGGTAAGTTTCGTCGAAGCCGGCATAAACCCAGCCGTTCATCGTGCGCCAGAGCGAGCGGATTTCCTCGTCGCCAGCCTCCCAGCGGCGCAACATCTCTTGGGCTTCGCGCATGAGCGGCGCGTTCTTTTTGGCCTCCTCTTCGGTCTGACCTTGTGCCACAAGTTCGGCCACTTGCTGCTTGTATGCTTGGTCGAATTTCACATAGTAATCGCCCACCAAATGGTCGCCTTTTTTGCCCGTCGATTCGGGCGTTTCGCCGTTGCCGAAGAGTTTCCACGCCAGCATCGATTTGCAGATGTGTATGCCGCGGTCGTTCACGATGTTCGTTTTCACCACGCGCCAGCCGTTGGCTTGCTGTATCTTGCTGATGCTGTAGCCGAGCAGATTGTTGCGCACATGCCCGAGGTGCAGCGGTTTGTTGGTGTTTGGCGACGAATACTCCACCATCATCAGTGGCGCATCGGCAGCGGGCGTTTTCAGTCCGAAGCGGTCGTCGGCAGCGATGGCGTTGAGTGTTTCGACCCAATGCCCCGCGCCCACCGAAAGGTTCAGGAAGCCCTTCACCACGTTGAATTCGGTTATCAGCGGCGTGTGTCCGCACAAGTAAGTGCCAATTTCGGTGGCGGTCTGTTCGGGCGATTTGCGCGCCGCCTTCACAAAGGGGAAGACGACGACCGTTACGTCGCCAGCGAACTCTTTTTTGGTTTTCTGCAGTTGCACCGATTCGGGCGCGATGTCGGCGCCGTACAACTCTTTTACGGCATTGGCCACTATCTGACCGACAAGCGATTCAAGTTTCATATATTGGGGATTTCAAATTTCAAATTTCAGATTGCGGTAGCCGAAAAGTCTATAAACGAGAGCTCTCTTGCTACTCATATTTTGCGACTAATCGTGGTGCAAAAGTACAAAAAAAGGCGGACACAAAAAAGAGGCACGCCGCTATGGTGCGCCTCTCTTTTTCTTGTTGAGAAATGGCAAAAAAATCTATTATTTGATTTTTTCAGCCAATTCTGCGCCAGCTTTGAACTTGGCAACTTTTTTAGCCTCGATTTTGAGAGGTTTCTTGGTCAGCGGGTTGATGCCTTGACGGGCAGCGCGCTCAACAACCGAGAAGGTGCCGAAGCCTACCAAACCAACTTTATCTCCAGCGGCGAGAGCGTTAGAGATGTTTTCAACTACGGCTTCGAGAGCTTTCTTGGCCGCTACTTTGCTAATGCCTGCTTCAACGGCGATAGCATTGATAAGATCTGCTTTGTTCATAGAACTAAAAATTAAAAATGGTTAAGTTGATTGTTGCGAATAATCAAATTTTCAGTGCAAAAATATGTTTTTTTTTTTACTCCAACAACTTTTTGCACATTTTTTTACAAAAAAATCGACAGAAAACCTTTTTTTTCGCAAAAAGGAGCCTTTTTTGGCGCATTTTCGTTAATTTTGCGCACAAAATAGAACCAATGAACGACCAACGTCCATCATTTTTGCGCAACACGCCGCCCGTCGTACTGAATTTGATAATTATCAATGCGATAGTGTGGATTGCAAGTGTCGCACTCAACAAAACCGACATAAGACTGACCGATTTGCTCGGCATGCACTACTTCATGTCGGAGAAATTCAGGCTTTACCAGTTGTTTACCTACATGTTTCTGCACGACACATCGTCGATGTGGCACCTGTTTTGCAACATGTTTGGCGTGTATATGTTTGGGGGCGCCTTGGAGCAGGTGTGGGGCAGCCGAAAATTTCTCTTTTATTATATGGTGTCGGGGGTGGGTGCGGCCATCGTGCAGCAACTGTGTTGGGCTATCGACTATTGGAGCCTGACGGAGGCGATGAACGCGGCTGTGGCGCAGGGTTCGACCGCGGTACTGGGCATGAAAAACGCTTTGCTCAACCTCCCGACGACCATCGGTGCGAGCGGTGCGCTGTTTGGCGTGCTGTTGGCTTTCGGCTGGCTGTTTCCCGATGTCAAAATGTTCCTGCTTTTCGTGCCGATACCGATTCCAGCGCGTATTTTCGTAGGCCTTTACGCCGTGCTCGAACTCTTTTTGGGCATCGCCGATTTTCGTTTCGACAGCGTGGCGCACTTTGCGCACCTTGGTGGCATGATTTTTGGATTCGCATTGCTGTTCTATTGGTACAAAAAAGGCAAATTATTCAACCGGTAAACCGCTATGTTCGACAATCTTCAATCGCGTTTTCGGAACGGCACTACGCTGGTGCGGCTCATTTTTCTGAACGTTGGCATTTGGCTGGCCGTGAAGTTGGTCGGTTTCGTGCTGACACTTTTGGCCATCGACGGGCAAGGCTGGCTCGGCTATCTGGAGATGCCCGCCGCATGCGACACGTTGCTGCATCGCCCATGGACGGTGCTGACCTACATGTTTCTGCACACCGAATTTTTCCACCTGTTTTTCAATATGCTCTGCCTCTATTGGTTTGGGCAACTATTTCTCGGCTATTTCTCGCAGAAGCAGTTGGTGGGCGTGTACATTTTGGGCGGATTGGCGGGCGCGCTGGCCTATTTCGGGGCGTACAATCTGCTGCCCTATTTTGCCGGAAAAGTAGGCGGTTCGTATCTGCTTGGCGCGTCGGCATCGATTATGGGCATCATTTTGGCCATTGCCGTGGCCGAGCCAAACTATCCGATACGGCTTTTTCTGATTGGCGAAATTCGCATGAAATATGTGGCCGCCATCACCGTATTGATAAGCGTTTTCGGCGTTACGGGCGGCAACGCTGGCGGCGAATTGGCGCATCTAGGCGGTGCGCTGATGGGTTTTCTGTATGCGCGCATGTGGCGCAAAGGGCACGATTTGGCGTGGCCTATCAATCGTCTGTTCGACCTGTGCGCCAACCTGTTCGGGCGGCGCAGAAGCAAGCCGCGCAAAGCCAAATTCGGGCAGCGACCCAAAACCGATGCCGAATACAACCAAACCAAAGTGCGCGACGATGCCGAAATCGACCGCATCTTGGACAAGATAAAACGTTCGGGCTACCAAAGCCTCACCGAGCGCGAGCGCGAAACGCTTTTCAGCCGTTCGGAACACTGACCCTATGCGAAAAGTTGCCAAATACACCCTTGTAGCCATCAACGCATTGTGTGCGCTGTTCTACATTTTCGGGCTGCTGGCGGCGGTTGTGCCAGCCAACAAATTCGTTTGGTTTTCGTATTTCGGGCTTATATTTCCCGTGCTGATTCTTGTGCAAATCTGCTTCGTGCTGTTTTGGCTCTGCAAACGCGATTGGTGGGTTCTGCTGTCGCTTTTGCTGCTGATTGTTTCGTATCGTTCTGTAAATCAAGCATTTTCAGTGCCGATATTCAAGTCGACGCCTTCCGAAAAAGCGCAAAAGATAACGCTGCTCACCTACAATGTGTCGCTGTTTGGCGGCGAGAAGCACTTCGACGACATCGTGCGATTTGTAGCCGATGCCGATGCCGACATCGTCTGTCTGCAAGAGTTCGGTTTTTACCACAAAAGCCAGCACCTGAATCAGCAAAAACTGCTCGCTCGCTTCGATGCCATCTATCCCTACCGCCATATTTGGTACAAAAACCAGCGCAACCGCTTCTGGTGGGGCGTTGCCACGTTTTCGAAATACCCGATTGTGAACAAACGGAAGGTGGAATACGCCTCGGCCTACAACGTGAGCGTCTATTCCGACATCGTGGTGAGCGCGGGCGACACCGTGCGCGTGTTCAACAACCATCTGGAGTCGAACAAACTGACATCGAGCGACTTGCAGAACTATCGGCTTTCGGCCGAAGCCTTCGACAACGACGGTTTGAAACGCGCCGCCGAAACCATGCGCAACAAACTTGGGGCGGCCTATCGCGCACGCGCCAAACAGGCCAACAGCGTGGCGGCCGAAATAGACCGAACGCCCTATCCCGTCGTCGTGTGCGGCGACTTCAACGACGTGGCGCAGTCGTATGCCTACCACACGCTGGCGCGCGGCATGACCGACGCCGTAACCGCTACCTGCTGGGGCTACAACTACACGTTCCACACCAACGGTCTGTTGGTGGGCATCGACCACATTTTGCTCGACAAAAAACATTTTGCGCCCATCTCGGCCAACATCGAGCATGTCGATTTTTCTGACCACTACCCTATTCTGGCCACGTTTGCAGTGAAATGACATTAGCGACAATTCGTCGATAAAAACGCCATTTTTGTCGATTTTGATAGCAAAAAGCCGCCTTTTCTTCACAAATCGACATTTTTTTGCTAAATTTGTACGCTTTTTTACGAAACACCATGAAACACACACAACGACGGGCCATCGGTGTCCTCTTTTTTGCATTGACATTTGTCGGTGCGCCGTTTGCGTTGGCCGTCGATGCCACCTACTACAGCAGCCTCGAAGGGAAAAGCGGGAGCGACCTAAGGACAGCACTCACATCCCTGACAACAAGCAAACACACGACCATACTTGGCTATAATTGGGTTTTTGACGGGATTGACATTGTCGATGGAACATTAGAGGACATTTACTCAACCTGCGATTGGACAACAACTGGCAGCGACCAATGCGGCACCTATTCCAGCGTTTGCGACTGCTACAACCGCGAACACGTTGTTCCACAATCGCTGTTTAACGAAGTGTCGCCACAAGTCGGCGACAGGCACCACCTTTTTTTGACAGACGGAAAAGTAAACAACCAACGCAGCAATTATCCCTTCGGGGAATGCTCGTCAGGGAATAGTTTGGACAGCAAGGCTCTTGGGAAATTAGGGACATCCACTTTCAGTGGCTACACGTCGGTAGGAACCGTCTTCGAGCCAGACGACAAATATAAGGGGGACATCGCACGCGCCATCATGTACATGGCAATTCGTTACGCCACCGTATCAAACTATCCTGTAACATCATGGAGCAGCAACGCCATGTTCAGCGGCAGCTTAAGCACGAATTACGGTTTATCGGATTATGCCGTTACTCTGCTAATGAAATGGCATCGTAACGACCCAGTATCGCAAAAGGAAATAACACGAAATAGCGGCGTAGAAAACAATCAAGGCAACCGCAATCCATTCATCGATTATCCCTATTTGGCGGAATATCTGTGGGGCGAAAAGGCGGACGAAACGGTGTCGCTGACCAACCTTGTAGGCTCGTTCGAGAGCGATTTCGTGGCAGGCCAAAGCAACGGATGCAAAGCCGCCTCGACCGACAGCGGTGATTCGGAAACGGAAACAGACACAGATAGCGATTCGGGGCGCAGCGCATCGGCCGAACCATTGCTGATGATTGGCACGCCCATCGTCGTAGAAAACGAAAAGAAAAACGACATCGTATGCACGGGCACTGCCACGCTGCAGGTGCATATCTCGAACTTGGCGACAAGCGTAAGCGTAACTTCGAGCGACACAAGCGTGTTCACCGTAACGCCCGCCACCATCAACCCCAGCGAAGCCGCAGCTGGCACGGAAGTAACCATCACAAAAGTGAGCAACGGCTCGGCCACGCTCACCATCAGCGGCAGTGTGGTGAACCAAGCCATCGGGGTAACTTGTCAATAGAACTTTTTTCATAATAATGGTTAATAAATGGTGTGGTGCTGGCCTGTTTGGTCGGCACTGCATTTTTTGGTTGTGCGTGTATCGCCAAAAAAGTGTAATTTTGCAGCGCGAAAATGGATTTGACAGGCAAAAAAATAGCATACGCCACACTCGGTTGCAAACTGAACTTTGCCGAGTCGTCGGCCATCGGCAGAATGCTGGAAGCAGCGGGCTGCAAGCGCGCCAAATGTGGCGAGCAGGCCGACATCTGCATTGTGAACACCTGCTCGGTAACCGACGTGGCCGACCACAAAGGTCGCCAAGCCATTCGTCGGTTGGCCGCGCAAAACCCCGAAGCATTCATGGTGGTAACGGGCTGCTACGCGCAACTGAAACCCGCCGAAGTGGCCGCCATGCCCGAAGTGGATTTGGTGCTTGGTGCCAACGAAAAATTTGCCATCGAGGATTTTTTGCAACATTTCGATGCCAAAAGTGCCAGAATCAACGCTGTGCGCACCGCCCAAATCCGCCAATTTCGCCCCATTTGCAGTGCCGACGACCGCACGCGCCATTTTCTGAAAGTGCAGGACGGTTGCGACTACTACTGCACCTATTGCACCATTCCGTTTGCACGCGGCCGTAGCCGCAACGCCTCCATCGCCGACACGGTAGCCGTGGCGCGCCAAGCCATTGCCGACGGTGCCAAAGAGATTGTGCTAACTGGCGTAAACACGGGCGATTTCGGGCGTTCGACGGGCGAAACGTTTTTCGACCTCGTCAAAGCACTCGACCAACTCGATGGCGTGCGCTACCGCATTTCGAGCATCGAGCCAAACCTGCTCACCGACGAGATAGTGGCGTATGTGGCGCAATCGCCGCACTTCGCACCACACTTTCATCTGCCATTGCAATCGGGCAGCGACCACATTTTGCAGTTGATGCACCGCCGCTACGACACGGCACTCTTCGCCGCCAAAGTGGCGACCATCAAATCGCTGATGCCCAACGCATTCATCGGCATCGACGTGATGGTGGGCATGCGTGGCGAGACACCCGAAAACTTTGCCGAGACGTACGATTTTCTCGCATCGTTGCCCTGTTCGCAACTGCACGTGTTCACCTATTCCGAGCGCGCTGGCACCAAAGCATTGGCGATAGACTACACCGTGCCAATGGTCGAACGCAGACGACGCAACGACGTATTGCGCCAACTTTCGGAGCAAAAACTGGCCGATTTCTACCATGCGCAATGCGGCCGCAAGGCGTTTGTACTTTGGGAAGCCGCCAAAAGCGGCGATCTGATGCACGGCTTCACCGAAAACTATGTGCGCCTGCAAACGCCCTACGACAAAGCCAAAATCAACACCATCGAGCCCATCGTCGTTTCGGGAGCGAACCTTGCGCTGTAGATTTTCGGCACGCAAAAATCCGACGATTTGGAGATGTCGATTTTTGTGATTATCTTTGACGGAAAATATGACAAAAATCCGCGAAATAGCCGCCACCGCTCTGCTTGGCGCACTCGTTGGCCTATCGGTGAGTTGCCAGCGGGGGCTGCCAGCCGACGACCGCGACCTGCCACAAATCGTCGAAAAGGGCGAATTGCGCGTCATCACGATGGAAAATTCGCAGGCATATTTCGTGTCGGGCGACGAGGATATGGGCTACGAATACGACCTTGTGCGCAACTACGCCGACCACATCGGGGTGCAGGTGCGGCTGATTGTAGCCCAAAGCATCGACGAGATGAAAACGTTGCTGCTCGACGGGCAGGGCGACGTGATAGCCTACCGTTACGCCTGTTCGAAAAAAAATCGCGAAGAGATGGCTTTTGTGCGCCGCACGGTGCAGTCGTATCCCGTGTTGATACAACGCCGCACGCCCGACATGGCGCACAGCGTTACCGACTTGGCGGGGCGCACCGTCTGCGTGCAAAAAGGCAATCAATACTGGCTGCGGCTACAACATCTGAACGAAGAGATCGGCGGCGGCATCGTCATCGAGCCTGCGCCCAACAGCCTGAGCATCGACCAACTGGTGCTGATGGTGTCGAAAGGCCTCGTGCCGGCCACCGTGGCCGACATCGATTTGGCCAAGCAGAGCCGCATGACACTGCGCAACCTCGACATCGCGCTACAAATAGGTCTGCCGCAAGAGATGGCGTGGGCAGTGCGCAAAACCTCGCCCGAACTGCTGGCTTCGCTCGATGCGTGGGGCGACAAGGTGGTGCAATCGAACTTCTACAAACACACCTATCAGAAATACGCCAAAAGCCACTACTACAAAAACATTCACGCAGCGATTCCGCGCGGCGCGCTGACGCCCTACGACAACCACTTCAAACATTATGCGCCGCAAATAGGCTGGGATTGGCGCATGTTGGCATCGGTAGCGTTCAACGAGTCGCACCTCGACACCAACGCCATCTCGTCGGCGGGCGCGCTCGGACTGATGCAGATGATGCCCAGCACCGCCGCCAAATACGGGCTCGACTCGGTTACCATATTCCAAGCCGAACCGGCGATAGCCGCATCGGTGAAATACATCGCGTGGCTCGACAAAATCTACTACCAAGTGGACGACCCGATGGAGCGCACCAAATTTATACTCGCCTCGTACAACGCAGGGCCAGCCCACGTGCTCGATGCGCGCGCATTGGCTACGAAATATGGCGAAAATCCCAATCAGTGGGACATCGCCGAGAAATATCTGCTGCTAAAATCGGAACCCGAATACTACAACGACACCGTATGCTCGTTCGGCTATTTCAGAGGCAACCACACGGTGCGCTACGTCAAGGACGTGTTCGACACCTACACCAATTATTTGGAAAAAACTACGCCACACAATGATTAAACGCAAAATCATCAACGACCCCGTGTTCGGGTTCATCGCCATACCCGACGAACTGCTTTTGCAAATCGTGCAACACCCTTATTTTCAACGACTTCGGCGCATCAAACAACTTGGTTTGTCGGCGTTTGTCTACCCCGGAGCGCAACACACGCGGCAACTTCACTCGCTGGGAGCGATGTTTCTGACCCAAGAGGCCATCAAGCAACTGCGGCAAAAAGGCAACGCCATCACCGAAGCCGAAGCCGACGGCCTGCAAGCCGCCATCTTGATGCACGACCTCGGACACGGCCCCTTCTCGCATGTGCTCGAAAGCACGCTCACACAAGGCATTTCGCACGAAGAGATATCGCTACGGCTGATGCAAAAAATGAACGCCGAAATGGGCGGTCGGCTCGATTTGGCCATACGCATCTTCACCGACAACTACCACAAACACTTTCTGCACCAACTCATCAGCAGCCAACTCGACATGGACCGCATGGACTACCTGCAGCGCGACTGTTTTTTCACGGGCGTGGCCGAAGGGCGCATCGGGTCGGCGCGCATCATCAAAATGCTGAACGTACACGACGACAAATTGGTGGTCGAAGCCAACGGCATCTATTCCATCGAGAACTTCCTGATAGCCAGACGGTTTATGTATTGGCAAGTCTATCTGCACAAGACTTCGGTGGCGGCCGAGAAGATGCTTATCCAGATTTTGCGCCGCGCCCAAGAACTCGCTGCGCAAGGTTGCCAGCTCGAAGCCACGCCCGCACTGCGCTTTTTCGTCGAAAACCACATCGATGCCGCCACATTCGACGACACAGCACTGCAAAATTTCGTCAAGCTCGACGATTCGGACATCATGTCGGCCGTAAAAATGTGGAGCGAAACCGACGACATCGTGCTATCGACGCTGTCAAAAGCATTCATCGAACGGCATCTGTTCAAAACCACCATCGGCCAGCCGCTCTCCGACGACGAGCGCGACACATGGCTGCAAACCTACGCCCAACGGTTTGGCGTATCGCTGCACGAAGCGAGTTATTTCTTTGAGCAACAGACAGTTACGACACACACCTACGACAACCGCGACTCGCAAATTCTCATTCTCTACCCCGATGGCACCGTGCGCGACATTGCCGATGTGTCGGACATTATCGACCAGCAATTCCTCGAAAAGCACGTCAAAAAAAATTACCTGTGCCGCTTGCCGTTGTAGTGCGCGCTGGTTCCACATTTTTTTGTAACTTTGCAGTTTGTGGCAACGACCGCTTTTGCGCCGCCGTTGTACCCGAAAAACGATGGAAACGATGAAAAAGAAACAGATACTCATTTGGTCGTTTGTGGCGTTGTTGCTGCTGCTCGACCAAACCCTGAAAATCTACATCAAAACGCACTTTACGCTGGGCGAATCGGTGCATGTGTTCGATTGGTTTCAGATTGTTTTCATCGAAAATCCGGGCATGGCGTTTGGCATGAGTTTCGGCCCGAAAATTGCGCTCACGCTCTTCCGCATCGTGTTGTCGGCGTTCATCGTGTGGTACATCGTCAAACTTGTGCGCGACAACTACCGTTGGGGCTACCTTGTGTGCGTTGCGCTGATTTTGGCCGGTGCCATCGGTAACATCATCGACTGCATGTTCTACGGCATCTGTTTCGGCGAAAGCACCTACACGCAAATAGCCGAATTTCTGCCGGCGACGGGCGGTTATGCGCCATTCATGCAGGGCAAAGTGGTGGATATGTTCTATTTTCCGCTTTTCACCTTTCCCGATTGGGTGCCGCTGCTCGGAGGCGAGATTTTTTTCAGTCCCGTATTCAACGTGGCCGACTCGGCCATCACGGTCGGCATCATTGTGCTGATTCTCTTTTATTCGAAAGATTTCAACACGTCGTTCGACCGCTATTTTGGTCGAAAAAAGTCGAAATCGACCACCGAAGAACCGCAAAAATGAAGCGCAAAGGACTATATGGAGCGATTTTGTCGGCCGTGATTCTGCTGCTGACCGCCTGCGAAGTGCCGCTCGGCGTCGCCAATCGCCAAGAGATGGCGCAGATACTCGCCGATGTGCATCTGACCGAAGCACTCGTGGGGCAAAAATATGCCTACAACGACTACTCGACCAAACGCGCCTATTTCGAAAGCGTGTTCGAGAAACATGGCATCACGCGCGACGACTTCAACAAATCGCTCGATTGGTACGCACGCCACCCGAACATATTTTCCGAAGTGTATGCCGATGCCTTGGAGATTTTGGAAGAGAAGCGCACCGATGTCGAGCATTACAAATTTCACCCCGAAGCGAGTCCCGAATTTCGCCACGTCATCGATAGCCTGAACATCTGGTTGCGCCCGCCATCGCTACGAACGACGGTCGCGCAGCACGATTCGCTCCGCTTCGAACTGACCGACACCACGCTGTTTGGCATCGGCGAGAAATACATGTGGCAATTCCGCCAACGCGCCGAACGCGACCAAACCACGCCTGCCGCGCACCTCAAACTATTTGTCGACTACGCCTGCGGCCTCACCGACAGCATCGTCTATCGCCTGAGCGACAGCACCGCCACCTACGACTACCGCGTACATGTAGAAACGCGCGACTCGCTGAAAATCAACAGATTACGCGGAATTTTCTTCGACACAGGCAGCGACACCGTGCCGCCCACAGCCATCGATAGTGTGCGTTTGTGGCGCTACTACAACACCGAAGAGGTGCAAATCGACAGCACGCTGCACGCACGCTTGGACTCGATACGAGGCCACACGCCCGCCGCAGAAGCAGAAGCCAAAAAGCCCGTTGAGACGGAGAAAAAGCAACGCATCGAGCCCATGCCATCTCCGGCAAAAATGCGCCACATGCCCGCTTCGTTCCGAAAGATGGAACTTGACGGCAAAATCGACACTCATGAAAAGAATCGCGGCAAATAGAGTCTTGATAAACGCCAAACGCCTGCTGCTCAACGCCGTAGTCGAAATGGACGACAGCGACACCATTCAGCAGGTTTTCGAGTTGGACGGCTGCACATCGGAACCAGCCAACACGCTGTTTTTCAACGGTTTGTTGACAACATTCGTTCCAGAAGAGAGACGAATCGTCGGGCAGGCCATCGGCACGTTGGCAACCGACGAACTACAAACGGGCTATCGCGGCAAACTTCTGCTTTGGCAAGGCACGTCGATAGCCACGCTCCAAATAACGCAAGACACAAAAGCAACTGAAATTTAACAACTTACAAGCAATATGGCAGAACTGAAAAACTTAACAAAACGCAGCGAAAACTATTCGCAGTGGTACAACGAACTCGTTGTGAAAGCCGATTTGGCCGAACAATCGGCTGTGCGTGGCTGCATGGTCATCAAACCTTATGGCTACGCTATCTGGGAGAAAATGCAACATCTGATGGACGGCATGTTCAAACAGACGGGCGTACAAAACGCCTATTTCCCGCTGCTCATACCGAAATCGTTTCTCTGCAAAGAGGCCGAACACGTCGAAGGATTCGCCAAAGAGTGCGCCGTTGTAACGCACTATCGCCTGAAAAACGACCCCAACGGCAACGGCGTAGTAGTCGACCCCGAAGCGAAATTGGAAGAGGAACTCATCGTGCGCCCCACGTCGGAAACCATCATTTGGAACACCTACAAAAACTGGATAAAATCGTGGCGCGACCTGCCGTTGCTCTGCAACCAATGGTGCAATGTGATGCGTTGGGAGATGCGCACACGCCTGTTTTTGCGCACCAGCGAATTTCTGTGGCAAGAAGGCCACACCGCACACGCCACGCGCGAAGAGGCCGAACAGAAAGCCATGCAAATGCTCAACGTGTATGCCGATTTCGCCGAAAAATACATGGCCGTGCCTGTGGTGAAAGGCGTGAAAACCGCCAACGAACGCTTCGCTGGCGCGCTCAACACCTACACCATCGAAGCCATGATGCAGGACGGCAAAGCGTTGCAATCGGGCACCTCTCACTTCTTGGGACAAAATTTTGCCAAAGCCTTCGACGTGCAATTTGTGAACAAAGAGAACCAACTGGAATACGTTTGGGCGACCTCGTGGGGCAGCTCCACGCGACTGATGGGCGCGCTCATCATGACGCACAGCGACGACAACGGCCTTGTGCTGCCGCCACATTTGGCACCGATTCAGGTTGTCATCGTGCCGATATACAAAAACGAGGAGCAACTCCGCCAAATCGATGCGAAAGTAGAAGGCATCGTCGAAAAATTGCGCAACCGCGGCATTGCGGTGAAATATGACAACGCCGACAACAAACGCCCCGGGTTCAAATTTGCCGACTACGAGCTGAAAGGCGTGCCGGTGCGCTTGGCCATGGGCGGCCGCGATTTGGAAAACGACACCGTAGAACTGATGCGCCGCGACACGCTCGAAAAAACGACGCTTCCCTGCGACGGCATCGATGCGTACATCGCCAATCTGCTCGAAGAGATTCAGGACAACATCTACCAAAAAGCCCTGAAAATGCGCCAATCGATGACACGCGAAGTCAATTCGTACGACGAATTCAAGGAAGAGATCGAAAAAGGCGGTTTTCTGCTCTGCCATTGGGACGGCACGCCCGAAACCGAAGAAAAAATCAAGGAAGAGACCAAAGCAACCATACGCTGCATTCCGCTCGACGGCGACAAAACGCCTGGCAAATGCATGGTTACGGGCAAACCGTCGGCCTGCCGCGTAGTCATTGCACGCAGTTATTGAGCGCGCCAAAACACAAAACGGCCATTTCGTTCATTCCTAAAAAACGAAAAAAAAGTGCCGCTTCGGGCAACTTTGGCACGGCGTTTGCTATATTTTGTGTGGAAGAAATATCTACAGTCCGCAAAAAAGGTTAAACAAGAGAGAGGTTCCAACGCACGTTGGAGCCTCTCTCTTTGGTGTGCGCCAAGCAAGCGCATCAAGATTATTCGGCCGCTTCGTCGAGCACAGCATCGACAATTTCGTTTGCCAAGGCCTCTTCTTCGCTGACGGGCGTTGCGCGGCGAATCAGAATTTCGACACCCGACCACGTGGCTACCACTTTGTAGGTGCACTCTTTCGTGCTGAAAGTTTTGTCGTCGACTTTTGTGAACGTATTGGCCAGCGACTCAATCAATTGGTTGTAGACCGCCTCGCGTTCCTCGCTCGGAGAATAGAGCGTTACGCCCATCACATCTATTTCAGCGTCAGGATTGAGTGCGTCGTTCTCCTTGATTCGTTTGCTGAAATGCACGGTAGCCGTTGCTGTGTAGCCATTACCAGCGGCCATGACCGCATTATAGTTGGTTTGCCAGTTGCTGAAATTCTCGATCCATTCGTTTTTTAGAGTTTGAATTTCGCTTGCTTTTGCACCGAACACAAAGCCATTGCTTTGAAGGTCGCTCTTAAGCAGCGACACGGTTTTGGCTACTGCGGCATTTCTGTCGAAATAGAGGTTTTCCAAATTACTTGTAAATGTTTTTGGGCTGATTGTCCACACCTCCGTTTTGTGTACGGCCTCAAAGTCGTCGTTCAAGACATACACATCGCGTCCTTCGGCACCAATCCAGCCAAAGCCTTCGATGTAATCCAAGTCGTCCCAATCGAGTTTTTTCTCTTTTTCGCCATCTTTGTTCAAAATCTCATATTTACCATCTCTTGCAACAAGGAATCCCTTGTCCAGAATTTTCACATAATCGTATTTTGCAGTAAGAATGGTTTCGCCATCGAAATTCATAACGCCATACGAGCGGTTATCGCCTTTGTATGCAATCAGTTTTCCAATAATTTCGATGACCGTTTTCACCTTTTCAGGGCATTTCACCACGACATCGCCCTTCATATTATAAATGCTGGAGCGACGTGCATCGCCCGAACGCATGGCGATATATTTTTCGTCGGAATACTGGAAATCGTCATCATTGCCGAATTTCCACTGTTTTTGAATCTCCTTCTTGTCGTTAAAGCAGACGATGTCGGCCGCCTCGCCATCTTGGTGAGCGGTCAAGCCCAAGTATAAGCCATCAACCATCTCTACCCAATCTTCCGTGTCGAGGTTTCCATCGGGTGCGAGAAGCACGTTGCCTTTCTTGTCGATATAGATTTGGTGTGCTTTGCCAGCGTTATCGACCGTATAGACAAGCAACTTGCCATTTTCTGTGAATTGAGCGGCACAGCCAGTAACCTCGTTTCCGTCGAATGCGTTGAGTTCGAGCACTGTTTTGCCCTTCAAATCGACAATCTCGATACGGCTGTCGTTTTTGACCACCGGCAAGACTCCATTTCTAGGAGTGCCGACCGCCACCAAGCCTTCTAACAAGAGTTTGGGCTTTTTCTTGTCGAATTTGTAGAGGTTGTAGCCGCCGTCTTCCCTTACAGCGAAAACACCTTCCACCACATTCGATGGACAATTTTGGTACTCATCGGCCAGATAGACATTGCCTTTGTTGTCGACAAAGCCCCAATCCTGCCCTTTTTCTTGCTTACAGGGCAGATAATCTATCTTCCCTGAATTGCCACACGCTGTCATCGTAACTACAGCCAAAGCCATAGCCGACCATTTTACAATTTTTTTCATGATAAAAATTGTTTTACATCTGCCCTTTCACAGATTTTGTTTGGTTTGGCATGTTAGATTTCCGAAACATGCGAATAGATACAAAAAAAGCGTGGAAATCTGAACATTTTGCTCATTCCACGTTTTGAGGCTCTCGCAAAGCCATTCCAGTCAAGAATGAACAACGCAGAAAACCACACTTGCATACCACCGATGGTGTACAAAACACGCATCAACAATACGCAATGCAGCACTCTACCGTTGCCTTGCCGTGACTGGAGTTAAAATTTGCGAGATTTCAAAACGTCAGAACAAAGCGCAAAGTAAACGCTTATTAAAATATGTCTGCCAACTTACAACATGCAAATCAGCTCTGCAAAGATATAACTTTTATTTCGAAATGCAAAAAATCGTGCGGAATTACACGTGCTTACGTTCCGAATCCGCCGATTTTCCGTCCCCGAACGCCCTACCACGCAAACAGCGGGCGGTCGGCCATGAGTGCATTCACTTCGGCACGGACGGCGGCGCGCACGTGCTCGTCGTCGGGAGCGCACAACACACGGTCGATGAGCGCAACCACCAACGGCATTTCGGCCTCTTTCAGACCGCGCGTGGTGATGGCCGGCGTGCCAAAACGCAATCCCGACGTTTGAAACGGCGAGCGCGTATCGAACGGCACCATGTTTTTGTTCGTGGTGATGTCGGCCGCCACCAAGGCTTTTTCGGCCATTTTGCCCGTCAGTTCGGGGAATTTCGTGCGCAAATCGACCAGCATCGAGTGGTTATCGGTGCCGCCAGAGATGATTTTGTAGCCGCGCTCGATGAAGGCCTGCGCCATGACGGCCGCATTGCGCTGCACCTGCTGTTGATAGGTTTTGAACTCGGGCTGCAACGCCTCGCCGAAAGCCACCGCTTTGGCTGCGATGACATGTTCCAGCGGACCGCCCTGCGTGCCTGGAAAAACGGCAGAATCGAGCAGAGACGACATCATTTTCACCTCGCCTTTGGGCGTGGTTTTGCCCCACGGATTCGGAAAATCTTCGCCCATCATGATGACACCGCCACGCGGGCCGCGCAGGGTTTTGTGCGTGGTGGAAGTTACGATATGCGCGTATTTCACGGGATTTTCGAGCAATCCAGCGGCAATGAGTCCGGCTGGGTGTGCCATATCGACCATGAAGATGGCACCGATTTCGTCGGCCACGCGACGGATGCGCGCATAGTCCCAATCGCGGCTGTAGGCCGATGCACCAGCGATGATCAGTTTCGGGCGTTCGGCGCGTGCGATGCGTTCCAATTGGTCGTAATCGACGCGGCCGTCGGATTCTTTCACGTTGTATTCGAGTGCGTGAAACATCAGCCCCGAAAAATTGACGGGCGAGCCGTGCGACAGATGTCCGCCGTGCGCCAGATTCAGGCCGAGAAATTTATCGCCGTGGTTGAGGCAAGCCATGAACACGGCCATGTTGGCTTGTGCGCCCGAATGCGGCTGCACGTTAGCCCAAGCGGCTCCGAAGAGTTGTTTCAGGCGGTCGATGGCCAGCTGTTCGGCCTCGTCGACCACTTCGCAGCCGCCGTAATAGCGGCGCCCGGGGTAACCTTCGGCGTATTTGTTGGTAAGAACAGAGCCCATGGCGCGTAGCACTTGGTCGCTCACAAAATTTTCGGACGCAATCAGTTCGATGCCTTTCAGTTGGCGTTCGCGCTCGCGTGCGATGATGTCGAAAATGGCGTTGTCGGGTTTCATTATTATTATTTGAAGATTTGAAAATTTGAAAATTGTTTTTCGTGCTGCGCACGTTTCTAAGTTATTTGTTGATTTGGGTATTTGGTCGCACGGTATTTGTAATTCCGTGCTTTTTTATGTGCGGATTTGATGCGCCCCTACAATACAATTATTGAATCATTGACTTATTGAATTATTCAATTTGTAAATCTGTCAATTGCGGCTCCACCGCCTCATTCCTAATTCCTCATTTCTCACTACTAACTATCTATAACCTCTCAACTATAACCTATAAACTATAAACTCTTGCTACTAATTGTCAATTGTCCATTACATTCGATTTCTCCTTCGAAAACGAGCGTGGCCGTGCCTGTGAGATAGACGTGATTGTCGGCGCGCCACGCCACTTGCAGGTTGCCGCCAAGCAACGACACCTCCACATCGCGTCCGGTTTTGCGGTTTTGCACGGCGGCCACCACGGCAGCGCATGCACCTGTGCCACAGGCCATTGTCTCGCCAGCGCCACGTTCCCACACACGCATACGCAAGTGCGACTCGTCGACGACCTGCACAAACTCTACGTTGGTGCGTTGCGGGAAAAGTTCGCTGTATTCGATGGCGGCACCGCGTCGCGCCAAATCGAGATTGGCGATATCGGCGTTGAAAATGACTGTGTGCGGATTGCCCATCGACACGCACGTGATGTCGTACACGTCGTCGGCAATGAAGACCTGCGTATCGACAATGCGCGACTGCGGCAAATCGACCGGAATGCGTGCCGTCTCCAAAATCGGTTCGCCCATATCGACGGTAACGCGCTCGACGCAGCCATTTTCGACAAAGAGCGTGAGCGTGCGCACGCCGGCTTTCGTTTCGAGCGTGAGGCACGTTTTGTCGGTCAGCCCGAAATCGTACACATACTTGCCGATGCAGCGCGCGGCGTTGCCGCACATTTCGGCTTCGGAGCCATCGGCATTGAACATGCGCATGCGGAAATCGCACGTCGCCGAGGGCAAAATCAGCACCAAGCCGTCGGAGCCGATGCCTTTGTGCCGGTCGCTCCACAGGCGCGCCAACAGTTCGGGATTTTCGAGCGTGTGTGCCAAGCAATCGACGTAGATATAGTCGTTGCCGATACCGTGCATTTTGGCGAATTTGACTTTCATAGCCGTCTTATTTCTTTTTGCGTACGCTCCAGCCGAAGCGGCCGATTTCGTCGCCCAATTTGTGATAATGTCCGTGCGAATAGGCGATGAGTTTGGCATCGTCGAGGCGAAATTCGCCCGTTTTCGCATCGATAAACTGGTTGTCGGCCTGCACATTCACCACCTCGGCGATGAACATATCGTGGCTGCCGAGCGGCACAATTTGCTTCACCTTGCACTCTATCGACAGCGGCGATTCGAGTATGATGGGTGCGGCCACCTTTTTGCCGCGCTGCGGTGTGAGGTGCATTTCGGCAAATTTGTTGCAGTTTTTTCCGCTGCGCACGCCGCACCAATCGGTGGCGAAGGCGAGTTCCTCGTTGGTGAGGTTCAGCACAAATTCGCCCGTGCGTTTGATGATGCCGTACGAGTGCCGTTCGGGGCGAATGGAGACATAGCACATGGCCGGATCGGAACAGATGGTGCCGACCCAACTTGCGGTCATCACGTTGTATTCGCTTTCGTCCGCGCCGCACGACACCAAAATGGCTGGCAGCGGGTAAATCATTGTTCCGGGTTTGAAAGTGGTCTTCATAGTTAATGCGTGAATTATTGAATCATCGAATCATCGAATGAAACGAAATTCGTAGATTTTACGATTTTGTTTGACGATTGGTATTTTTTCGAGCAACGACGGCAATTTTCAGAATCTCCTCTGTTTCGTAATAAAGTTCTTGTATTTTATCGTTATCGACCAATCTGGCCTCGGCCAATAATTCCAACCAAAATAAACACTCGTCGCACTCCTCTATTACAATGCTCATTTTGCTATGAAATTCAGCACCAGACCTCGCTCGACACGCTGCGCGGTAATTTGCTCCAACCGATGTGCCAGCACGCAAAATTTGCCGAGCAATGACATCTGCTTCGCGAGAGCCAGCAAGCGACTGCGACAAACGAATGATACGCAACGAAAGTTGTTTCGTTCGCACCATCATCTGCTGCCGAAATGATATTTTCTCACCGCTGTCCATTATCATTTGTACCTACTCACCCATTCAATAATTCAATGAGTCAATGATTCAATGATTTTTTTTTCAGCCATCCGTAGTTTTCTTTGCTGGTGCCTTTTATCCAAGCAATGCCGGCCGAGCCGTTGATTATCAGGAAGAAGCAGAACAGCACGATGCTGAACACGTTGAGATAGATGCAGTTGAGTGCAATGCCCGACACGCTGTAAACTATCCAGTAAATCCACGAGTCGTTTTTCTTGTAAATCAGCAGGTAGTTGGCAAAAATGCTCGATGCAATCATGCTGCCGCTCATGATTTTGGCCAAACAGTCGTCGGCAAGGGCGTTTTTCTGCATCACATAGGTGGCAAAAAAGTAGTCGGCCACGGTTATCAGCACGAACAGCAGCAGATAGAGCAACATCGGCTTCAGTTCCAAGAATTTTGGGCTGAACGGTTCGTCGCTGGCGGTGTCGGAGGCCTTGGTCCACGAGCGGATTGACATAATTTGGAACGGAATGAACACGGCGAAATAGAGCACCGTGAGGTCGTAGAGGCCGTTCAAGAAGAACTGCACGCCAAGCAACGCCGACATCGCAATGCCAATGTAAAAGCCCGTGTAGTTGGCCGGATTTTTTATCGACAGAATGTAGCCCACGCCGATGATGCTGGCCGGAATGCCCACGCAAAACGCCGCATCGCCCCAACTGAGCAGTTTGTCGGCCATCGACGGCACAAATAGTTCTACCAAATACAATGCGCCAAGCAGCGCGCCAAACAACAGCGTGGCAATGAGCGTATTAACGGCCGTCGCACGCCACAATTTCCTGACTTCAGGTTTCATAAAAAATAGATTTAAGGTTATTGACTAAAAATTTTTCATTGTCTGTTTGCCGCCTTGCGCCGCAATTTCGGTCCTTCGAGGCGATAGACCACCAGCGCAAAAACCGCAAGCAGAACGATGCGGCAGAGGTAGCACGCCCAAACGATGCCATGCAGATAGTGCATCGCCAGCACATAAACGCCCAACAACGCCAACGCAAAAGCAAAATATCCGCCTATCGCCTTCAAATCGTAAGGCACTTTCAGGTATTTCTGGCCGACCGCATACGACAGCACCATGATGGTGAAATAGCAGGCAAACGATGCCCACGCCGAAGCCATATAACTCCACATCGGGACGAATAAAATATTGATTACCAATGTGATAACACAGCCTATCAGCGAAAAATAGGTGCCGTAGATGGTTTTGTCGGTCAGTTTGTACCAAAGCGACAAATTGAAGAATATGCCTTGAAAAACGTACGAAAACAGCACAATCGGCACTACGCGCAAGCCCGACCAATAGGCAGGACTGATTATCAACTTCAGAATGTCGAGGAAGAAAATCATGCCTAGCAAGATGCACAGCGAGGCGATGATGTAGTATTTCATCACGTCGGCGTAGGCCTCCACGCTGTTTTTGTCCTTGTGCTGCGCAAAAACAAACGGCTCGTAAGCGTAGCGAAATGCCTGCGTAAACATCATCATCACCATAGCGACTTTGAAACATGCGCCGTAAATACCGAGTTCGGTTTGTGCGTCGCCAGCCGTGTAGAGGAACGGGAAGAGAATTTTGTCGACAGTCTGGTTCATGATGCCCACCACGCCCAAAATGAGCAACGGCAGCGAATAGCGCAGCATCTGCCGCAAAACCGGCCACGAAAAATCATATTTCTCGGCCACAATGGCAGGCAACAGACAGAGCGTTTGAATAGACGTGGAGAGGATATTGGCCACAAAAACATAACCAACGCCGTAATCGGGCTTGTAGAACCACGACACAAGTTCGGGCTTCCACTGCATGATTTTCGGACAAGCCAACAGGAAAAACAGGTTGAGCGCGATGTTGAGGACGACAAACAGCAGTTTGAGCGCAGCGAAACGCACCGCTTGGCGTTTGTAGCGCAGGTAGGCAAACGGAATGCTCGCAAACGCATCTAACGACACCACAATGCCCAACATCGAGATAAATTCGGCGTGCGTAGCGTAACCCAACGCATTGGCTATCGGCTGTTTGAACAGCACGCAAACGATGGCAAAAACGAGCGAAGTAGTGCCAACCGAAGTCAGTGCCGTGGTATAGACCCGATTCGGTTTCTGGCCGTCGCGATTGGCAAAACGGAAAAAGCCCGTCTCCATGCCGTAGGTCAGAATCACTATCAGCAACGCCGTCCAAGCATACAGGTTGGTAACGATGCCATAGTCGGACTGCTGCGCCAGCACAAACGTGTAGAGCGGCACGAGCAGCCAGTTCAGAAATTTTCCGACTATGCTGCTCAACCCGTAAATAACGGTCTCTTGCGCCAATTTTTTCAGTCCAGACATCAGTTTTTTAGTGAGTAGTTAGTAGTGAGAAATGAGTAGTGAGAAATGAGAAATGAGAAATGAGGAGTGAGGAGTGATGCGGCGAAGCCGCAATGGACAATTGATAATTGATAATTTTGTTTTTTTGGTTATTTGATGATTTGAGTAATTGTCTTGCTACTTGACACTTGTGTCTTGCTACTAAAAATTTAATTAAATAATTGGAAATTAAACAATTAGATAATTAAAAAATCTTTGCTCTAATTCTTAATTCTAAATTAAAAAAGCGTTGTCTGTTCGCTCGATTTTATTCGGCCTAAATGTTTGTATGCCAGCGCAGTAACCTCGCGGCCGCGTGGCGTGCGATTGATAAAGCCCTCTTTTATCAAAAATGGCTCGTACACCTCCTCGATGGTGCCCGCATCTTCGCCCAAAGCCGTAGCGATGGTGCCAAGTCCCACGGGGCCGCCATTGAATTTGTCGATGATGGTGAGCAGAATTTTGTTGTCGATCTCGTCCAGCCCGTACTTGTCGATGTTCAAGGCTTCGAGGGCGATGCGCGCTATCTCCATATCGATGCGGCCGCTGCCCTGCACCTGCGCGAAATCTCTCACTCGGCGCAACAAGGCGTTGGCGATGCGCGGCGTTCCTCGGCTGCGCGATGCTATCTCGTTGGCAGCATCGTTGTCGATTGGCACGTCGAGAATGGCGGCAGAACGACGAATGATGTCGTGCAAAACCGATTCGTCGTAGTATTCGAAGTGGCAATTGATGCCAAAGCGCGCCCGCAACGGACTCGTCAGCAAGCCGCTGCGTGTGGTGGCGCCAATCAGCGTAAACGGCTCCAAATCGATCTGAACCGAGCGTGCGCTGGGGCCTTTGTCTATCATGATGTCGATGCGGAAATCCTCCATAGCCGAATAGAGATACTCCTCTACAATCGGGCTAAGGCGGTGAATTTCGTCGATGAAAAGCACGTCGTTGCGTTCCAGACTTGTGAGCAGACCCGCCAAATCGCCTGGTTTGTCGAGCACCGGCCCCGACGTAACCTTGAACCCCACGCCAAGTTCGTTGGCGATGATGTTCGAGAGCGTGGTTTTGCCCAACCCCGGCGGCCCGTAGAGCAACACATGGTCGAGGCTTTCGCTGCGTTGCTTGGCGGCCTGCACAAAAATCGATAGGTTTTTGACCACCTGCGTCTGTCCGCGGAAATCGGAAAAAGCCAACGGCCTCAAGGCGCGGTCGAAATCGCTGTCGCCAAGTGTCTGCTGATGATGTATGTCAAATGTTTCGGCCATGTCGGTACAAAAATTATTTGGTCAGTCGATGGAACGCCTCTTCGAGCGTTTCGTTGCCGACGATGTCGTCTATATCGCCGTCGGCCACTATTTTGCCGCGGTTCACCACCACCATGCGGCGGCACAACGCTTGCACTTCCTGCATGATGTGCGTGGAGAAAAGCACCGTTTTTTCTCGGCCTATTTCGGCAATCAACGCCCTGATTTCGAGCAGTTGATTGGGGTCGAGCCCCGTGGTTGGTTCGTCGAGCAACAGCACTTGCGGGTCGTGAATCAAGGCTTGCGCCAGCCCCACGCGCTGCCTGTAGCCCTTCGACAACTGCCCGATGCGTTTGCCGCATTCCGCAGCAAGCCCCATGCGCTCCACCAACTCGTCGATGCGCGCTTTACGGTTGCGAATACCATAGAACCGAGAAACAAACATAAGGTATTCGCGCACATACATTTCCAAGTAGAGCGGATTGTGTTCGGGCAGATAGCCGATTAGGCGTTTGGCGGCTCGATTGTCCTCGTCCATCGGCAGTCCGCACACGCTCACCGCGCCCGAATCGGGACGTAGAAAGCCTGTGCAAATCTTCATCAACGTCGATTTGCCGGCGCCATTGGGACCGAGAAAGCCCACGATTTCGCCGGCTTCGAGGCGAAGCGACACGTCGTCGAGCGCAAGTTTCTGCCCATAGCGTTTGCTGATATGTTCGATGTAAAGCGACAAGGCAATTAAGAATTAAGAATTTTTTCGATAAGCGAGTGCAGAGTCAAACTTGTTTGAACTATGCCGAGCGCAGAAAAAATGCGCGCAGCGAATTATGAATTTTTTCGATAAGCGAGTGCAGAGTCAAACTTGTTTGAACTATGCCGAGCGCAGAAAAAATGCGCGCAGCGAATTATGAATTTTTTCGATAAGCGAGTGCAGAGTCAAACTTGTTTGAACTATGCCGAGCGCAGAAAAAATGCGCGCAGCGAATTTTTTGAATGATGCATTGATAAATGTGTAACGATTCGGCAAAACTCCACAATTTGCAACTAATGAAAAAACAAAGTTAGCGATTTTATCGTTTGGGTGCAACAGATTGTTGATAGGTTTTGCAAGCGGTTGATTATCAGCACTTTTCTCTCGTCGAAAGCAGTCCGCAGGCGGCAGCGATGTCCTCGCCTCGCGAGCGACGAATGGTGCAAATCAGGCCATTTTCGGTCAGATAGTCGCGCAACCAGACCATGCGTTCCTCCGACGGGCTGTGCCACGCTGCGCCCGGAATGCGATGGAAACGAATGAGATTGACGCGGCACGGCAGTCCGTCGAGCAGCCGCACCAACTGGCGTGCATGGTGCGGCGTGTCGTTCACGCCTTCGAACACGATGTATTCGAACGAAACGCGGCGTTGGTGCGCAAAATCGTGCCGTTTGAGTTCGGCCACCACCGATTCTATCGGGAAGGCTTTTTCGGCGGGCATCATTTGCAGGCGGCCATCGGCAAAGGGATTGTGCAGACTGACCGCCAAATGCGCTTCGCTCTGCGCCAAAAACTGCCTCAAACCGGGGAGCAGCCCGACGGTAGAAACCGTGATGCGGCGCGGACTCCACGCCATGCCCCACGGCGACGTAAGTATTTCGAGCGATTTCAAAATTTCGAGCGTATTATCGAACGGCTCGCCCATGCCCATGAAAACGATGTTGGTGAGTTGCGCGCTGTCGGGCACGGCCAAAATCTGGTTCATTATCTCCGCCGCCGACAGATTGCCGCTCCAGCCCTGCTTGCCCGTCATGCAGAAGGCGCAGTTCATTTTGCAACCCACTTGGCACGACACGCAAAGTGTGGCGCGGTCGTCGTCGGGAATGTAGACCGTTTCGACCAAGCCATGCGCCGTGGGAAAGAGATATTTTTTCGTGCCGTCGGTCGAGACGACTTCGTGCATCGGGCTACGCAAGCCGATTTCGTACTTTTCGGCCAACAAAGCGCGGTTTTTCGCCGAAATGTCGGTCATAGCATCGATGGTGGCGGCGCGTTTGACGTAAAGCCAATGCAGCAACTGTTTGGCAGCGAAGCGCGGCATTCCCAATTCGGCAACGATGGCCTGCATTTCAGACAAGTTGCAACCAATCAGAGGTTTCTTTTCAGACATTTTTTCGGAAAAAAGCGAAGACGCAGCAGTGCCACGTCTCCGCCATCTTGTTTGTTTTACAAAATCATTTTACAACAACCTTCTGCGATTTTTCGCCCACCACGACGACATAAACGCCTTGTGGCACAGCGAGTTCGAAAGTCGTCGCTGCTTCTTGCGAAGCCACAGTCAAGCCAAGCACGTTGTAGACACGCACGTCGGCAGCGCGCTCCTGCTCTACCACGATGCGGCCATCGCGCACAAACACGCCGTCGATCGTAGCCACATATTCGATGGCATCTCCGCAATCGGTAACGGTTACAGCGCATTCGGCCGTAAAGCCGCCATCGACTGTAGCAGCGGTGATGGTCGCTTTGCCAGCGGCAACGGGCGTTACCAAACCATCGGCAACGGTAGCCACGTTCGCATCGCTCGACGACCAAACAACTTCCCGATTTTCAGCATCTTCGGGCAGCACAGTGGCCACGAGTTGATAAGTTTTGTCTTTTTCGCAGAGCGTAAAGTCGAGTTGTTCCGTGTCGAGTGTCAGGCTCGTTACTTTCACGCAAGCGGTAACGGTTACGAGGCATTCGGCCGTAAAGCCGCCATCGACTGTAGTAGCGGTGATGGTAGCCGTGCCGGGCGTGTAGCCAAAGACCTTGCCTTCGTCACTCACGAGAGCCACGTCGCTATTGTTCGACGACCAAACAACCTTCTGATTGTCAGCATCTTCTGGCAAAACAGTAGCCGTAAGTTGCACGCCGTCGTCGTCGCACTCTTTCACCGAAATCGAGGTTTGATCGAGCGAAATCTCTTCGACACGCTGGCGCACAACCAGTTTGCACAATGCCGTATAGTTGCCGTCGTTGGTAGTAGCGGTGATGGTAACCGTGCCGCGCGCCAAGCCTTTGACTTCGCCCGTGGTGGCAGAGATTTCAGCGATTTTCGGGTCGCTCGAAGCCCACGTAACCGATTTGTCGGTAGCGTCGGCAGGTAGCACTTCGGCCACGAGCGTTTTCGTTCCGTCCACGTCGATGGTGTCGCGGTCAGGCAAGTTCACGCCTAGCACATCGACGGTCGTGCAGTCGAGCGTCGACGAGTAGCGCGGAGCAGCCAAAGAGATTATCTCGATGTCGTAATAGCCCTTGCCTATATTGCTCACGCCGTATGCACCAAATTTATCGGTACTTGTGCTGAAAATCCAACCGCGAGTGGTCGTTGCGGTAACCACCATGCGCCACGAGCCTTGCGTGCCTTGCGCAATCGTCCAAGTGCTGGCAGTGGTCGTTTCTTGGAAGTCGGTGCTATTACCCTTAGTATTTGGCTTGTAGTTCACATATTTTTCGCCGCGTTTGATGGTGTAAACATTGTCGCTTACCTGCGCAAACGTGTAAACGTTGGCTTCGTCGGCGTTTTCGGTCTGGGCATATTTGCCGCTCGCCAATGCGCCTGTGGCAAATTTCTTCGTATCGTCCACTTGTGCAGCGATTTTGAATTTGCCCGAATTGGTTGTAAGCGGGTCGAAGCGGCGCGCATCGCCCTTGTAGAGGCCGTAAACGGCGTAGAAAGTCGTGTCGCGATTGATGTTGACTTTCGTTACGTCGATGGCTTCGAACGTTTCAGAGTTGTCGGCCACAGGTTGTGCGGCAAAGCCTTCGAGCGGCATGCGTGTGCAACCAAACTTCGACAACTCGGGATTGGCAAACGAGCCTTCGTAAACGGTTTCGCTGTAAATCTCGGCGGTCGTCGCGTCGCGGTAGGTAACCTTGAACGCTGGCAACGCCTCGAACATAACCGAAACGGTGATGGCACCAATAACATTTTCGACCGACATTCCGTTCAACGTCGCATTTGTGGTAGGTGCGATGGTCATCTCTTTGAATTTATAGCCTGTGGCCGCTTCGGCTTCGATGGTAAACGAGTCGCCATGCTTCACTTCGGTGGGAAGCGTTACCTCGCCTTCGCCCTTTTGGTCGAGCGTTATCGTGTAGGTGTTGATTTCCCACTGCGCATAGAGCGTCATATTGTGCATTTCCAGCGTTGCGCCATCGGCATAGACCGTTCCGGTGCCGTCGACAGCGGTGTTCCACGCCACAAAGTGGTAGCCCACTTTGGCAAAGGCGTTAGTCGTAAGTACTTGTTTTGTAAGCGTTTCGGCCGTCAAAGCGGTCATTTCGCCCGTGGCATCTTTGTCGTTTTTGTCGAATGTGATGGTGCTGCTTTTCGGTTCCACGGTAACGACAATTTCGTATGTGTTGTCGCAGATGCTCGCATCCGTGGCTTTTTGCGAGACAATCACCGTGTATTTGCCAACTTTGGTGCAAGCAAATTCGGGACTAACAACTTTAGCCGATGTAGACTCTTCGGCCAAACTGTAGGTTTTGGTACCGCCATTGCCTTCGCCATCGACGAGTTTGGAGAGATCGACCGTTACAGTTGAAGAGACTGCAGCACTGTTTTCGTCGAGCAACAAAATGGTGTCGCGCACGGTAAATGGTTTCGGTGTGCAGCATTCGGTTATCCACTGCGTAACCTGCTTGCCCACGCGAATCAGTTGAATGGGCTTTTGGTCGCTCGTATAGCAGGCGAAACGCGATTGGGAAGCATTGTATTGCAGTTTGCGTGTAGCATATTTCACGTTGGCGAGTATGGCATTGCCGTCGCTGAACGTTACCGTCCACGACGAGGCCTCGTCGAGCGTTGTCGACTGCAAAAGTTCGTTGTCAGAGCCCGAATAACTCAAGTATTGGCCGTCGTGTTCGAAGGCGAAACTGCCTGCTGCACTACCAGCCACCACATTCAGCGGATAGAGGCCGGCAGGTGCGTTGTCGTATTTGGTGGCAGTGCCGATGCTTTTGTCCTTAACTTTCTCGATTCCGCCCAATTCCACCGAATCGACGGCCACAACCAGCACTTTGCTGCCAACGGGCAGTGCGCTCATTTTTTGTCCGCCACCATCGACACCATCGGCATAAACGGCGTAGAAATGGGCATCGGCGGTCGGTTTCAAGGCAGCATCAATCAGCGTAGGTGCTTCGGTTTTGGGCGCACTCGACGAGCCGTAACTTGTTTCGCTCCAGCCACAAAATTCTGGGAAATTCTGGTCGCAAGCGCCTTTGCTAGCAGGCAGCGTACCGATGGCATCGCCTTCGTAAACCGTGGTTTCGGCAGTTGTGTTGCCATCGTGCCACGTCATGGTGTATTTCGTTTTCTCCACGAAAGTTACGTTGATGGTGATGTTGTCGGTGATGTTTTTCACCGTATCTTTATCGATTGTTGCCGAATATAGCGGCACGACACTCACAACGCCACCTTTGTAGTTGGCTGCAGGCGTTTTTGTTACCACCACTACTCGGCCGCCATGCTGCACTGTTTCGGCATCGAGCGTGAATGTGCCGTTCTCTTCTTTGCCTTTGGTAATTGTGTAGGTGTTGATTTCCCAAAGGGCGTAGAGTTGTTTGTTGGCGATGAGCGTTACCTTGTCGCCGTCGTTCCAAAGTTTGGCACCGTCGGGCTGTTCTGCCCAACCGACAAAGTGGTAACCCTTGCGCTCGAAAGTGCATTTGGCCAGCGTAACTTCGGCGTTGAGGTCGTGTTTGGTGGTCTCCATCGAGCCCGTGGCATCTTCGCTGTTTTTGTAGTACTCAATCGACACTTTGCCCGTTACGGTTACTTCGTCCGAGACAACGCTGTTGTCGCAAAAGTTGGCATCGCCGCTCCAAGTGGCTATCACACGGAATGTGCCGGCGTTTTTGGCTGTGGCTGCGCCAGAGTTAGCCTCGACTGTCGCCACCAGCGGATTGCTCGATGTATAGGAAACCGTGCCAGCATAACCGCTGGGCGCACCGTCTACTTTAGTTACCGACAATGTTTCGCTCTTATCAGCATCGAGTGTTTTTGCACTCAGCGTGATGCTCGGCGTGGTAGTCCACGCATCGCAGCAGGCGGTTACGAAAACGGTGCCCGACGGGAACGCCGTGGCTGCCGTAACCGAAATAGGACCTACGGCAATGTTGCCACTCGTCTTGCGATAAACAAAACGC
Organism: Leyella stercorea; assembly: GCA_963658575.1. Taxonomy (GTDB): domain Bacteria; phylum Bacteroidota; class Bacteroidia; order Bacteroidales; family Paludibacteraceae; genus W0P28-013. Next base: position 29,687 of record CAVKQB010000016.1, read on the forward strand.
ACGCCTAGCGTTCCCTGCGGGAAAGGCTTTGAATTGGTAAGGGTGATGACATTGGTAGTTTCCGCTCCAGTCACGTTCCACGTTTCCAATAGGGTAAAATTCGCATTGTCGAGCGTGTATTGCAACTCCACCGAAGCGGTAACCGCGCCGCTCTTTCTAATGTACTTGAACGTGGCCGTTTCGGGGTTGGTAACTGGCACCGTGATGTATGCGCCGTCGCTGGCCATTTTTATGGCATAACTGCCCAAAGCGTACGATTCGCAATTTTGGTGCGAACCGCCAGCGGTTGTGAGTGAGGCCAGACTGCCCTCGCACGAGAAATCATTGCCTTTTTCTTTCTGTTTGTCGGCAAAGGCGGCGTAGTAGGTTACATGGCTTTCGGGAACCGTCGAGGCGGTAACGAACGTTACCGCCGTGCTTTCCGTTTTGCCCACATTGTCGGTGATCCAGCCAGCAAAATAGGGGTATTTATCCGCATTGCACGAGGCCACTTCGGCAGCGGGATAGGCCGCGCCGATGGCTGCGCCTTTGTCCACTTTTGCGGTGGTGCTGCCCGTGGGCGTTTGCCACGTTACGGTGTATGTTTCGGTAACTGTTACGGGCACTTCTACCGACTGCGAGCAGTAATCGCCCGTGCGTGCTTGCGCCACGGTAATGACGGCTTCGCCCTTTTTCAAAGGGGTGAGCAGACCATCGTCCGAAACCGAAACCACGTCGCTTGCCGACGACGAATAGGTGGCTGCTGCGCCGTTACCGCCCGACAGAGTCAGTTTGAGCGATTGCCCCACTTCGAGCGAAACCTTGGCTGGCGTAACCGCCAACACTTCGGTAGGTTCATTGCAGGCTTCGACCAGCGTACAGACTATCGAATCGAGCCGAATCTGCTTGACCGCTGCGTATCCGATAGTTGCCACATTGTCGCCCGACGGTGTCAGGGTAACTTTTTTGTCCTCGACCACAGCCGAGGCATTTGTCCAAGTAAGATTGTCCGATGTCGGAGCGTTTGATCCAGAATTGGCATAAACGACAACCTGCTTGAAATAGAGGCCTTCGCCAGTTGCGATAGTGCCCGTTTTGCCGGCGTAGATACGCAACGGATTCGACAAGTTCGTGTTTTTGTCGTTCATCGTAAATGTCGATGTTCCAGCCGTCCACACTACCTTGTCGGTTTCTTCGGTAGTGATTTGTTTTTTGTCCGAAAAATCGAACTTGACAATCTGTTCGGCAGCCCAAGCCTGTCCTGCGCTACAGAGCAGCAAAAAAGCCGCCAAACAAAGGTGCAATTGTTTTTTCATAATGGTTAGTATTTGGTTAGTATTTGGTTGATATTCAGCGATTTAGCGAACTTCTACTTTGTATGTCTGGTCGGCAATGCGCACCAGATAGATGCCTTCGAGTTGGCCATTTTGTTCGGTTACGTCGATGCCTGTAATGGTGAAAATCCGATAGTCGCCATCGGCAATGATGCGGCCGTTTTCGGAGAAGATAGGCACGAGCCGTATTTCGCCAAGAGCGGTTTCGCACGACACTACCGTTACTTGGCTCTCGACTTTGATGCTGGGGTCGTGCTCGGCAGCGATGGTAATCGTGGCCTTGCCTGGCGCAATAGCGTGAACGGTAGCGCAAATCGACTGCGTGATTTCGCCGACACTGCCATAGACTTTCGCCACGGCCTCGTCGCTCGACAGCCACAGAAAATCGTCTTCGGCGACGGTCATCACATCGGGTTCGATGGTAACGTAAATCTGGAAACGCTCGCCCTTGCCATCGACGGGGCTGCCGCAGTCTTTCAGCGTAAATTCTTTGTCGGTTTCGGGATATTTGTACTCTATCTTTTCGATTTGGCACGGCAAAACGGTTACATGGCAGGTGTCGGTCTTGCCGCCATCGACGCTGGTTACAATCACATCGGCAGTGCCGGCGGCCACGGACGTGAGTTTGCCGTTGTCCACGGTTACGACAGCGACATCGGTGCTTTTCCAAGTTACATCGATCACGGGCGCATTGCTCGGTTCGACGGCGGCTGTAAGCACAATCGTTTGGTCGTCGCATGCGTACATTTCGGCAGCAGCGAGCGCGTATTTGCCCTTTTCGTCCATGATGGTTACGCTCTCCACATGGCAGTCGGCCACAGTTACGACGCAGGTGGCGGTCAGACTGTTATCGGCACGGCTGGTGCAGACAATTTTCGCATCGCCCACAGCCACGGGGCGCACGATGCCGTCGCGCACGGTGGCGATTTCGGGGTTGAGCGATTTCCACAGCACGCGTGTATCGGTTACCGTTTCGGGGAGAACCGTCGGCCGCAGAACGATGGAGTCGGTGCAGAGGTTCATTTCGCGCGCCTCGGGCAGTGCCAACGATGTGGGCTGCACTTCGTCCTGTTGCGCATCACAGCGGCAGAGGAATACCTTGCTTTGGCTCGATGTGTAGGTGGTGAAGCGCGGTTCGGCACTGTTGTACTGTATGCTGCCGTAACTCTCGCGGGTGCTGGCTATGGTGTGTCCGTCGTAGGTTGCGCCCAGCGTGATGTTCCACGTAAGCACACCTTTGTTTTGGCTCATTTTGCCTTTTCCTGTGCAGCCGAGCGTGTCGCCATATTGGTCGATCATCAGCCACGCATCGTCCTTCTTTTTCATTTCGAAGAAGAGCAACGCCGTATAGTCGAACGTGTTGTTTTCGGGCATGTAGACTTCGTCGTAACTGCCCACAGCGGTAATGCCGAGATAGGGATTGGTGGCTGTCGGGTCGGCTATTTCGCACGCGCCTACGTGTCCGCCATTCACCAGAATGCAGATGTCGCCATCGGCCAGCACGTCGTTTTTGCCGAGTTGCGTGAATTTGTACGGCAGCGGACTTTCGGTTTCTACCGTAGCATCTGGCGTGTAGTAGATGGTCAAGCGGTCGAGGTAGACCGACGAGCCTTTCGATGTGCCGCCCGTAACGGTGATGGTAACGTATTCGTCGTCGCCGATAGCGCGTTTTGTGGTCATCGCCTTGGTGATATCGACCGAAATTTGGTTGCTGAAACGCACCCATGCGCCATACCAATCGGGGCTATTGAAATCTTTTATGCCCGAATCGTAGAGCGTGGCGGCTTTACCGTTGTCGTCGTAGAGTTCGACCGTGGCTTGCACATGGCCGTCCTCTTTGTTCGAGCGCATGCTGTAGGTTATGCTGTCGATGGTGCAGCCCGCCCAGTCAAAAAGGTCGAGCGTTGCTTTGTTGCCGCCCGGAATTTGGTTGTAGGTGTTGCCGCTCGTAGCACCAAATGCATTGTTAAAATCGACGTGCGAAAAAGCGGGCTTTTCGCCGTAAGTTTTCAGTGTGAATGTGCCGCGGTCGGAATCGTAGTTTTTTATTTCGACCACGAACTCGTTGGCCAACAGCGCATTAGCAGCGGAAAGCAAGGCCGCGCCAACGAAAATTTTTCGAAAAAATGTTTTGTTCATGTAGTTAGATTAAAGTCGTTCAAAGGTACTAATAATTTTTGATGTAGCAAAAAAGACCCTCTCGATTTTTCGAGAGAGTCTTTTTATTGTAAAAAAATGTCTTACGCTTTCTCCTCGATAGCAACGCCTTTCTTGCGATTTTTGAGGCGTGTCAGTTCGTAGGTGATTGGCGTGGCAACGAACAGCGTAGAATAAACGCCTTCGACTACGCCCAGCATGATGGCGAATACAAATCCGCGAATAGTCTCGCCGCCAAAGATGAAGATGGCAACCAACACCACAAACGTACTCAACGAGGTGCTGAACGTACGGCTCAGTGTGGAGTTGAGCGAGTCGTTGATGGTGCGCCCAAACGGACGTTTCGGATACAAGCCCACGTTTTCGCGCACACGGTCGAATACCACCACGGTGTCGTTGATGGAGTAACCGATAACCGTCAGAATGGCCGCTATGAACGACTGGTCGATTTCGAGCGAGAACGGCATGAACATGTAGCAGAGCGAATATACGCCCAAGATGAACAGCGCGTCGTGTATCAGGCCGACCACCGCACCAACGGAGAATGTCCAGTTGCGGAAGCGCAGCAAGATGTAGAGTCCGATGCCAATCAGTGCGAAGATAACCGCCCAAATGGCTGCGGCTTTGATGTCGTCGGCAACCGACGGACCCACTTTTTGCGAACTTTGTATACCATAATTATCAACATGGCTGTTTTCGGCCGAAGCGGCATAAACGCCATTTTCAACCGTGTAGCGTTGTACGAACATCTCTTTCGTTACCTGCTCGTTGAGATAGGGTTTCAGGTTTTCGTAGAGCATGGTTTCGATGGCGTCGTCGATAGAGTCGCTGTTGTTGTCCACCGCATAGTTGGTCGAGATGCGCACTTGGTTGTCGCTACCCATGGTGATGATGTTCAACTGCGAGCCTTCGAACACAGGTTCGAGCGTTGCGCGCAACTCTTCGGCATCGACAGGCTGTTCGAAACGCACCACATAGTTGCGGCCGCCCGAGAAATCGATGCCCTGCTTCAGACCGTTGGTAGCCAACGAAACGATGGCGACCGTCATCAGCACACCCGAAATGATGTAACCGATTTTGCGCGCTTTCACAAAGTCGAAATGCGTGTTTTGGAACCAGTTGCGTGTGAAACTTGTGGTAAATTCCAAATGACGCTCTTTGTCGCTCTTGGCCATGCGCTCGTAAACCAAGCGTGTGAGGAACACCGCCGTGAATACCGACGTGATGATACCGATAATCAATGTGGTGGCGAAGCCTTTGATTGGGCCTGTGCCGAAATAGGCCAAGATGATACCCGTAAGAATGGTGGTAACGTTCGCGTCGATGATGGCCGACAAGGCGTTGCTGTAACCATCGGCGATGGCCTTTTTCAGGTTTTTGCCAGAACGCAACTCCTCGCGCACGCGTTCGTATATAAGCACGTTAGCATCGACGGCCATACCCATGGTCAATACGATACCTGCGATACCAGGCAGAGTCAGTACGGCTTGGAACGAGGCCAAAATGCCGAACAGGAAGAAGATGTTGCAGAGCAATGCGCCGTCGGCAATGAGTCCCGGAATCAATCCGTAGTAGAAAATCATGTAGAGCAGCACCAAGCAGAAGGCGATGATAAACGAAATCAGACCGTCGTGAATGGCGGCTTGTCCGAGCGACGGACCAACCACATCTTCTTGCACGATGCGTGCCGGAGCGGGCATTTTACCCGATTTCAGAATGTTGGCCAAGTCTTTGGCTTCGTCCTGCGTGAAGTGTCCCGAAATTTGCGAACTGCCGCCTGTGATTTCGGTGTTCACCGTCGGGAACGAATATACATAGCCGTCGAGTACGATGGCTATGGATTTGCCGATGTTGTCTTTGGTCAAGCGCGCCCATGTTTTTGCGCCTTCGGCGTTCATCTTCATGTTCACGACTGCGCCATTGGTAAATTGGTCGAAATCGGTGCCAGCATCGGTTATCACATCACCTTCGAGCGGCGCACGGCCGTCGAGGTTCGGTGCGTAGATGGCAATCAGTTGGAACGCCAATTGTTTGGCCTTTTCGTCGATAGGTTTCACCGTCCATTTCAGGCGCAGTTCGCGTGGCAGAATGTCGCGCACCTGCTTCATGGCGAGCATGGCGTTCACCTTGGCGGTGTCGGCGGCAAGCACTGTGCCGACTACAGGACCATAATTATTTTCGGTGTGCAGCACGGCAAAGAGCGGGTTGTTGCGCACGAACTCCTCGTAGCGGGCGTCGTCGGCTTCGGTGCTTTTGGCGTTTTCGCCGTTGCCTTTCAGCGAGGCGGCCAAGCTGTCGATGTTGTCGCCAGCGGGAGCGGCTTCAGTTTCGGCTTTTTGGGGTGCGGCAGTCGTTTCGGTCGCTTGCGTGCCGTTGATGTCGCGAATAATTTCGTTGGCTTGCGCAAAGAGCGGCATCAGTTCCGAAGCGTTGTAGGTTGTCCAGAATTCGAGGTTGGCCGAGCCTTGCAGCAGTTTGCGCACACGGGCGGGCTCTTTGATGCCCGGCAGTTCGATGAGGATGCGGCCTTGCGCGTCGAGGCGTTGAATGTTGGGTTGCACCACGCCGAAGCGGTCGATACGCGAGCGCAACACGTTGAACGAGTTGTCGATGGCACTGTTCACCTCTTCGTTCAGCACTTTCATCACTTCGGCATTGGTCGAACTGAGTTGTACGCGTTCGCGCAGTTCGTAGGTGCTGAAAATGGTCGAAAGGCGTGCGTTCGGGTCGATTTTCTCAAATTCTTCTTCGAAAGCGGTCAAGAAATCGGCACCCGATTGGGCTGTGCGAGCCTGTGCGTTGGCAAGAGCCTGTGTAAATTCGGGGGTTTGGTTGTGTCCCGAAAGGGCGCGCAGAATGTCGGGAACGGAAACTTCCAGAGTAACGTTCATACCGCCCTTCAGGTCGAGGCCGAGGTTAATCTCTTTTTCGCGGCACTCTTTGAGTGTATAGCCAAGCCACACCTCTTCGCCAGCGATGCTGTCGAGATATTCGTAATACTTTTGGTTGTCGCCCTGTGCAGCGGCTTTTGCTTTCGAATCCCAGCGCGAAGTTACGAAACTAAACGACAGGTAGAAGCAGCAGACAAGTGCCAGTGCGATAGCGAATAATCTCACAAATCCTTTGTTTTGCATAACTGTTTTTGGTTTATTTTTACGATTAACGATATTGCTACACTATTAGCGTGCAAATTTACACTATTTTTTTGGCATAATGCGCATGTTTGCCGCATTTTTCGTCGTTTTGTCAGAAATACGCTGTCTTTCAAGCACTTACGAAATGAGTATGAAAGTGAGAAAGTGAGAAAGTGAGAAAGTTTATAAAGTGAAAAGTTGATTAGTTGAGCGGTTGATCAGTTGATTGAATAATTAGGTAATTGTCTTGCGACTTGCTACTTGCTACTAGAAAAATTTGAAAATTTGAAGATTAAGGCATTTCAGTTACCGAAATTTGAAATTTGAAATTTGAAATTGATTAAATAATTGGAAATTAGATAATTGAATAATTAAAAAGTCT
>CAVKQB010000017.1:0-36142 GCA_963658575.1 Leyella stercorea
TGCTGAACCCCAACAGCCTTGAGATAAAGACCATTAAGGTAGAAGGCTCGCTGCGCAGCGAATTGCATGCGCCGATTATCGAAAACGGCATCGTCAAGGAAACGCGCTACCAGATTTTGAAGCAGGGCTATTTCGTGGTCGACCCCGACACCACCGCCGACCACCTTGTGCTAAACCGTACCGCCTCGCTGAAAGACAACTGGCAGAAATAGAAAAGTCGGCTAACCAAAGGTAAAATGGCTGCTCAACAGAACTTGTTGGACAGCCATTTTTATAAGACACACCATTATATTTGAGAAATATGATGTGAATCATAGGCTGATAATGTAATACATAGCCGTCGTATAAAAGTCCGACAGATAGGGGATTTGCAAGATATGTGGGATTACACGGGGGCGCAGTCCAAATTTGATTTTGTAGTTTGGGTTTATCAAATAATGTGTATGTCGCAATACTCGATACTGTTCCACTCGCAAGATGTGTTCAAAACGATGGATACTCATTCCAGTAGTCTTGACATTCAATAATTCGTTTATCATGCCGTCCGACTCCCCACCCAACCGAAGGATATGTTTATAGAGTGAGCGCGGCAATAAGTGCATCCACGGCAGGTGCGATAGTATTTTGTTTTTACATATCTGTTGATATCCCCCAAAAGGATTACACCAAACAGGAAATCCGAAGAAGACAATGGTGTCGTCATTCATGAACCGCTTAAGGTCGTGCATAAATCGTTCCTGATGGGGTATATGCTCGATTACATCGCGTAAAAAGATGAGATTTACCCGCCCTACCATTTCTGGTTTTACATCGTATATATCACTGCAAATCAGCCTCATACGGTCTGCATTCGGATGCTCTGCATAGAGCGTTTTTGCCACATCTATTCTCGACTTATCTATATCGATTCCTATGCAGTTACACCCTAAATCCAAAAACGGTTTTAGATTTCCTGCTTCGCCACACCCTATCTCCAATACCCGCATATCAGCCGTGATGGGTACTTGCTGCTCAATATACGGTATTACAAAACGGCGCATACATTCAGCCTGTTCATTGAAATAGAGTTTGTGATCATTATGACGTTTTTGCATAGTAGTACCTATTGACGGATTTTAGATTGATAAAAATACATACAAAGTTAGTCAAAATATCGGGAATGACAAACAAATTTCTCAAAATCTCGTCAATGAGATCGGAAATATCCTTTGACAGAGTCAAGTATGCACTAACCTAATTCCGCCAACGGGCAATGAACAGGCTCCCCGCAAAGGAGCCTATTTTGTTACCTAGCCGCAAAAACTGTGTAAATACACAAAAATTACGGCTAATATGTACTCTTTTCTCTCCGAAGCCTTGTATAATCGACAGAAAAGCCGTATCTTTGCAGCCGTAAAAAGTGTGTAAATACACAAAAATTACGGCTAATACATTCTTCGGCTATGGAAATACAGAGAGATTACTACTTGCAAAAACTCATTCACGCCTGCGGCAATCACCTCATAAAAGTGGTTACGGGTATGCGTCGGTGCGGCAAATCGTACCTGCTGTTTACGCTGTTTCACAACCATCTACTGCAACAGGGGGTGGACGAGGCGCATATCATAGAGGTGGATTTGGAGAACCGTCTGAACAAGGCACTGCGCGACCCGGATGCCCTGTTAGCCCATATCTATTCGCGTATAACCGACAAGGCGCACTACTATGTCCTGCTCGACGAGGTGCAGTTGGTGTCTGAGTTTGAGGATGTGCTGAACAGTTTCCTCAAAACGGAGAATGTGGATGTGTTCGTCACAGGCAGCAATGCGCGATTCCTCTCGCGCGATGTGATTACGGAGTTCCGCGGTCGCGGCGACGAGATACGCATCCGCCCGCTGTCGTTTGCCGAGTTTGCAGCATACCGACAAGGCGACCTGCTGCCCATGCTCATTGAATATATGCACTACGGCGGGCTGCCGCAAGTGGTATTGGAGACCGACGAGAACAAGAAGAAAGACTATCTGCTGCAGCAAATCACACATACTTATCTGCGCGACATACACGACCGATACCATATACAGAACGACGACGACCTGCAGGAACTATTCAGCACCATTGCCTCGTCCGTGGGGTCGCTGACCAATCCGCTGCGCCTGTCCAATACTTTCCGCACGGTCAAGAAAAGCCGTATCACCGCCGAAACGGTTGCGCAGTACTTGCAGTATATGGAAGATGCGTTTCTCATCGAGCGGTCGCTACGCTATGACATCAAGGGCAAGAAGTATATCGATTCGCCCTATAAGTTCTATTTCGAAGACCTCGGTATTCGCAACGCCCGCCTCGGTTTCCGGCAATATGACGAGGGACACCTGTTGGAGAACCTGATTTACAACGAACTGCGTTCGCGCGGGTGTTTGGTGGATGTGGGGCAGGTGTTTGTGGAGCAGAAAGACGAGGCAGGCAAGCGCAAACGCATGACCTTGGAGGTGGATTTTGTCTGCAACATGGGGTATCACCGTGCCTATATTCAATCGGCGTATGCCTTAGACAGCGAGGAGAAGCGCATACAGGAAACCGCCTCCCTCAACCGTCTGAACGACGGGTTCCTCCGCGTACTGATAGCAGGACCACTGCAACCGACCTATATGAACGAAGACGGGATATACATTGTCAATATCTTCGATTTCCTGCGCAATCCGATGCAATATATCGGGACTTAAGACCGCTTCGCTAAAAGACACAAGACCGCTTCGCTAAAAGACCGCTCACTGCGTTCGCTGTTAGAGTTTTTGTAGTCTAGCCGCAAAAACTGTGTAAATACACAAAAATTACGGCTAATACGCGCTCTTTTCTCGCAAAGCCTTGTATAATCAACAGAAAGTCGTACTTTTGCGGTCGAAACGTTTGCAAAAAAAAATCTACATTTCCACAATCTCGTAGCGTTTGGCACGTATGAAAAAATTAGTCATTTTCGACCTCGACGGCACACTGCTCAATACCATTGCCGACCTTGGCATAGCCACCAACCACGCCCTGCACCAATGCGGTTTTGCTACGCACCCGCTATCGGAATACGACGCTTTCGTGGGCAACGGCATCAACAAACTGTTCGAGCGCGCGCTGCCCGAAAACGAGCGCAACGAGCCGAACATCAAACGCATACGCACGCTTTTCCTCGACTTTTACGATGCGCATAATTGCGACCACACTGCGCCGTACGACGGCATACGTCGTTTGCTTGCGCGACTGCAACAACACGGCGTGAAAATGGCCGTCGCATCGAACAAATACCAAGCCGCCACCGAACGTCTAGTGCGCCATTTTTTCCCCGAAATAGACTTTGTGGCGGTGTTCGGCCAGCGCGACGGAGTGCCGTTGAAGCCCGACCCGCAAGTGGTTGCCGACATACTGCAAGCAGCACAATGCGCCCCAAACGACACGCTCTATGTGGGCGATTCGGGCATCGACATGCAGACTGCCCAAAACGCCGCCCTCGAAGCCGTGGGAGTAACGTGGGGATTCCGTCCACGCAGCGATTTGGAGCGTTTCGCGCCAGCCCACATCGTCGATCGCCCCGAAGCGATAGAGGCCATCGTGTGCGGCTAACCGTCCCGATTTTTTTTGCGAAAATTTAGCGAAGCGGTTCGCCACCGATCGCCATCATTTTCACGCAAAGAAGAACTACAAATCTTTGATTTTCAGAATGTTGTACGAGATGCCATCGTCGTACACGTCGCTGCCGTCGAGTCGTTTCACACGGCGAACAACCACGTTTGTAATGGGCAGAGCCACAATTTCGTAGAACGTTTTCAGGAAAATCTGCACCAGCATCATGTGCAGCAGTTCGTTCATCGACACCAAGCCGCCAAACGCTATCGGAAAAAAGATGAGCGAATCGGCCGTCTCGCCCACGATGGTGCTGGCAATGGCGCGCCACGAAAAACGCCGTGCACCGTCGCGCAATTTCATGCGGCTCATCACATAGGCGTTCAGAAACGAGCCAGCCAAAAACGCCAACAACGATGCCACCACGATGCGCGGCGCCATGCCAAAGACAAAATTGAACGACTCGGCACCCTCCCAAAACGGCGCGCCAGGCAGCAACACGGCCAACTGCCCCATCGACACCACAAAAACATTCATGGCGAAACCCGACCAAATGACCAGACGCGCCTTGCGATAGCCCCACACCTCCACCATGCAATCGTTGATGATGTACGAAATCGGGAAGACGAGCAAACCCGCCGTCAGAGTGATTCCCCAAAGCGACAAAACCTTGGTTTCCAGAAGATTGGCAGTTATCAGGCAAACATTAAACAGAATGCCAAACAGCATGAAAGGGACAGAAACTTTTTGCTTCATTTTCTTGTTTTTTACGTGGTTGACCAAGCACACGAGCCGCACCGACCGAGAATCGGCACAGCCGAAGTTTTTTGCGGCGCAAAGTTACACATAATTTCGATATGCGCCATATCGAAAAATTATCGTACCTTTGTACAAATGAATTTGTGGCGAAACATCGGACTTTATCTGCCTTCGCGGCTGTTTGGCGGCGTGGCGTGCGCGCGCAATTGGCTGTTCGACCACGGATTTCTCGCTGTGCGACAATTCGACATTCCAGTCGTCTGCATCGGCAACATCACCGTGGGCGGCACGGGCAAAACGCCCCACACCGAATATCTGATTCGGCTCTTTGCCGACCGACGCGTGGCCGTGCTCAGCCGCGGCTACAAGCGCAAAACGTCGGGATTTGTCGTGGCCGACGCACACACCACCGCACACGACATCGGCGACGAACCCTTCCAGATGCACCTGAAATTCCCCGACATCACCGTGGCAGTGGACGAAAAACGGGCGCACGGCATCGACCAACTGCTGCGGTTGCCCAATCCGCCCGACATCGTGCTGCTCGACGATGCATTTCAACACCGCTATGTACAACCGAGTTTTGCCATTGTTTTGGTCGATTTCAACCGACCGACCGACTGCGACACCTACCTGCCTCTGGGGCGATTGCGCGAATCGCAACACGGGCTGCGGCGCGCCAACTGCATCGTGGTTACCAAATGCCCCGACGACTACACGCCCGACGAAGACGCATGGCGAAAACGCCTGCAACTAACCGACAATCAGCAGATTTTCTTCACAAAAATCGCCTACGATGCGCCACAGCCACTCGCCGAAGGCAGCACGCTCGACCTGCACCGCCGCCCCAACCTGCTGGCGGTAACGGGCATTGCGGCACCGCAAAGCCTCTACAAGCATCTGGCACCGCTGACCGACCAATTGGAAACGCTGGCGTTTGCCGACCACCACGACTTTACGCCGCGCGACATCGACAAAATGGCGGCGAAATTTGCCCAAATGGCCGAACCAAAGGCGATTGTCGTTACCGAAAAAGACCGCGCACGGCTGCAAAACCTGCCGCACCTGACCAACGAACTGCGCCGCCACATCTTCTCCATCGGCATACGCGTGGCGTTCCTCGCCGACGAAGCCAAATTCGTCGCCCAATTCGACACGCTGAAACGACAAAAGGCCGACTAAAAATCGACCTCAAATCGCTTGCGAGCGGCAAATGCCACTAATTCTTGCTTTTGTAATTTTCGTTCAGATACGCAACAACATCGGGCGTAATGTCGAGCGCAGGCGACAAGTACAACACATTGTCGTTGAGCGAACTTGTCGAGAGAATCAGCTGGATTTTCCCGTCCTTGTTCAGAGCCTCGATGGCGGCATCGATGCTGTCGCGCAGACGTGCGTTGCTGTTCTGCTGCTCCTCCAAAATTTCCTGCGTAAGTTTTTGGTCGAGTGCCTGCAAATCGGCCTCGCGCTGCTGCAACCGACGACCTTCCTGCTCGGCGCGTTCGCGGCTCAAAAAGGCGTTATTCTCCAACTTGCGCTGAAAATCGACCATATCGTTTTGCAATTTCCGCGCTTTTTCGTTCACGTTCAGACGCGCATCTTCCTGCTTTTTGGTCAGTTTTTCGCGCAACTCCACAGCCAGCGTGTATTGCGAGAAAATGGAATCGGCATTGACTACCGCCACAGGTATTGTGCCTTCGACCGATGCGATGCGTTCGCTGGCGGAGTTTTCTTTCGATTTCGAGCAGGCCGCCAACATCAAGGCAGCCGATGCAAACACTAAGAGTTTTTTCATGCTGATTATCTTTTTTGATTTAATTTTTCGCCGAAGTGTGATTTTTCGCACTATTTTGCGCCTCGCGGTCCTGCGACGTGGCACACGAAATGCCGCGGTCGTGCATGGCTTTGCTGCCGCCAATGTGGATATTCGGAAAACGCCCGCCTTTCACAAAAAAGATGCGAACGCCCAAAAACAACACCGCCAAACCGACGATTATCAATGTTGCAAAAAATAGTTGCGCCATAAATTCTTGTGCAAAGGTAAAAAATAATCTTCGGTCGGCAGCCCCAAACGGCGGAAAAAGTTAAATTTACGCCAAATTTTAACATTTATTTAGATTTTCAAACGTCCTTTTTTCGTATTTTTGCAACAAATTAAGGGGATTTCTATCATTTGTAGCGATTTTTGATTTTTTGGTAGCAGATTTGTGGCATGAACAGAAGCGTCATGCAGCGCGTTGTAATTGATTGAAAATCAAGCAGATGCAACCAAGAAACGAAAAGCGCACAAACCTATTCGGAATCCCGAACATGTATCAAATTTATTACGAAATGGGGAGATAAAACGCCCCTTAAACGACATTTATCATGGAAATTACCGCATTGAAACCCGCTGCCCTTTGGCGCATTTTTGCCGACATCTGCCAAGTGCCGCGCCCATCGAAGCGCGAGGGGCAAATCATCGCTTGGCTGCAACGTTTTGGTCAGGAGCACGGCATCGAAACCGAAACCGATGCTGCTGGCAACGTGCTGATGCGCCAAGCCGCCACCGCAGGCTACGAATCGCATCCGGCCATCGTGCTGCAAGCGCACATGGATATGGTGTGCGAGAAAAACGGCGACATCGCGCACGATTTCGACCACGACCCGATTGAGCCATACATCGACAATGGTTGGGTGAAGGCGCGCGGCACCACGCTCGGAGCCGACAACGGCATTGGTGTGGCGGCGGCGTTGGCCGTACTCACATCGCCCGAAGTGAAGCATGGACCCATCGAGTGCCTTTTCACCGTCGACGAAGAGACTGGGCTGACAGGTGCTTTTGCACTGTCAGACCACGCGTTGCACGGCAGTATGCTGCTGAATCTCGATTCGGAGGACGACGGCGAATTTTTCGTCGGTTGCGCTGGCGGCATCGACACCACAGCCACACTCCACTACACGCCCGAACGTGCACCCGAAAGCCTTTTCTATTTTCGCCTGACAGTGAAAGGTTTGGCGGGCGGCCATAGCGGCGACGACATCGACAAAGGGCACGGCAACGCCATCAAAATACTGACACGTTTTCTGTGGCAAACGGCGCACGAAACCGATTTGACCCTTGCTACCATCGGCGGCGGCAATCTGCGCAACGCCATTGCACGCGAAGCCACTGCCGTAGCCGCTGTGCCGATGGCCTACAAAGAGACGCTGCGCGTGAAACTGAACCAATTCGCGGCCGACATCGAGGCGGAATTGGCGGCCACGGAGCCCAATCTGCACATCGACCTCGAATCGACACAAAAGCCTGCGACCGTCGTCGACCGCAAGAGTTCGGAGCGACTGATAGCCGCGCTCTACGCCTGTCCGCACGGCGTGCTGCGCATGTGCGACGACATACCTGGGCTGGTCGAGACATCGACCAATTTGGCTTCGGTGAAGATGCTTGGCGACGACCAGATATTCATCGCCACCAGTCAGCGCAGTTCGATAGAATCGGCCAAACACGATGCCGCACGCATGGTCGAAAGCACGTTTGCCTTGGCTGGCGCGGAGGTTGCGCACAGCGACGGCTACCCGGGCTGGAAGCCCAATCCGCATTCGCCATTGGCCACACTCACAGCGGCAACCTACGAGCGGTTATTCGGCGCAAAAGCCAAAATACGCGCCATACACGCCGGTTTGGAGTGCGGTCTGTTCAGCAAAAAATATCCGCATTTGGACATGGTGTCGATGGGACCAACGATGCGCGGCGTGCATTCGCCCGACGAACGACTCGAAATAGCCGCCACCGAACGTTTTTGGCAACTGCTCGTCGCCATTTTGGAGGCGTTGTAAGCATCCTTTCGGAGAGATTTGTGCGTGAGGCGTTACCGTTTCACGCACAATTTCATTTGTGCATTCTGCTCCAGTTTTTGCTGGTCGAGCAGATGGCGCACCACCTGCATCACATCGGCTTCGGGGCGGTCGATTTTATGCACAAGCGTGTAGATGGGCTGCGGTTCGGCAACGAGTTCGGACGTAACAAGTTGTTCGATTTCGGCAAACTGCTTTCTGCGGAGTTCGGACGAGCGTTGCGCGATGCAGGTGTCGCACTGCCCGCAGCGATGCGAACTCGTTTCGCCAAAATAGTCGAGCAGCAACTGACTACGACAGAGGTCGGTTTCGTTGGCGTAGCGCAACACCGCGTCGATGCGGCGTATGTAGCGTGCGCGGCGGTCTTCGTAAACCTCGCGTGGCAGCACGATGCGCGCGCTGTCGATGCGTGCCTGCGTGTAGATGAGCAGTGGCGTTTTTTTGAACGGCACATACTTCACGATGCCGTTTTGCGCCAATGCGCAGAGTTGGTCGTAAACCTGCTGGCGTGTCCAGCCGAGCCGTTGCGCCATCACCTCTTCGTTGATATGTACCATATCGGCGAAAACGCCTGTGTACGAGCGCAATAGCACTTCGATGAGGCGGTCGGCGGCGGCATTTTTCGTGCGGAAATCGTAGAGTTGGTCGCGCAGCACGGTGAACATCAGTTTCGACGGGTTGTCGAGTTCTTCCGTAACCTCGATATAGCCCGCCAACTGCAACATTTTCAGCGCGTTATAGGTCGGATTGAGCGGCAGATGGCAATCGAGGCAAAATTGCTGCGGATTGATGGGAAAAACGGCTTCGAAGCCCGACCCGATGCCCACTTTGTAGTAGTCGGCCAGCGTTTGGTACACTTTGGCGATGTAGGCCTTGTCGGGAAATTCGTCGCTGATGCGTTTTTTGAGTTTCGTTTCGTCGGTTTTGTTGTAGAGCAACACGGCGTAGGCGCGTTTTTCGTCGCGGCCGGCGCGCCCCGCCTCCTGAAAATAGGCTTCGAGCGTGTCGGGCAAATCGATGTGAATGACCGTGCGCACATCGGGTTTGTCGATGCCCATGCCGAACGCATTGGTCGACACGATGACACGGCATGCGCCCGATTTCCACGCCTGCTGTTTGCGGTCTTTCTCCTCGTCCGAAAGTCCGGCGTGATAGTAGTCGGAACTGATGTCGTGCTCCAGCAAAAAATCGGAAATCTCCTTGGTGCGTTTGCGGCTGCGCACATACACCACCGACGTGCCAGGCACGCGGCGCAAGATGTGGAGCAGTTGTTCGAGTTTGTCTTCGACATTGCGCACGACGTAGGTCAGGTTTTTGCGCTCGAAACTTTTGCGGAACACATTTTTTTCGGCGAAATGGAGCCGTTCCTGAATGTCGTCGACCACTTCGGGCGTGGCTGTGGCCGTGAGCGCAAGCACGGGAACGCCGGGTAGATGCGTGCGTATGTCGGCTATTTTCAGGTACGATGGGCGGAAATCGTAGCCCCACTGCGAAATGCAATGCGACTCATCGACTGCTATCATGCTGATTTTCAGAAATTTGAGCCGTTTCAGAAACAATTCTGTGCCCAAACGTTCGGGCGAAACGTAGAGAAATTTGTAGTCGCCGAGTTCGCAGTTTTCAAACGCCGTCAGGATTTCGGCTTGCGACATGCCCGAATAGATGGCGGTGGCCTTCACGCCGCGGGCGCGCAAGTTTTCCACTTGGTCTTTCATCAGCGCAATGAGCGGCGTAACCACAATACAGACGCCCTCCATGGCCAATGCTGGCACTTGAAACGTGATGGATTTACCGCCGCCCGTGGGCATCAGACCGAGCGTGTCGCGCCCGCTCCCGACCGACTCGATGATATCGAGTTGCAACGGCCGAAAATCGTCGTAACCCCAATAGCGTTTCAGTATGTCGTGGTAAATCGACATGGCAATGCCCTACTCTCAAACAAAGAACAAAGATAAATCTTTTTTCGGTTCGAGACAACTTTTGCGCCGATAAATCCCTGCAATCCACTGAAACACAGTCATTTACAATCAAAATTGTGCATCAAGACAACTTTAGAGCGGCAAACGCAGTCGCAACTCACTGATACAGAAAAGAATAGCACCGATTTTTTCTGCAAAAAAACTGCCGTATTGCTACGGCAGTTCGACGGTTTAGTATGGATTTTTCAAAACAACTTAATAATCCAGCACGGCGGCGTTCATGAAGTCGTTGAAGGGCTTCAAGGCGCGGCATACGGGCAGTAGATTGTCGAGAAAATCGGGGGCGCACACCTCGTCGTCGGACAGGCGGTGTTCCACGAGAAAAGTTTTGAAACGCAAATAGTCGGCAGCGGGCGAATCGGGGCTGAAGCCCTGCGGCATCTTTTTCAGCACGTCGGGCGAAAACATCTTGCCAAAGTAGCGACGATAGTCGGCCGCAGCCTCTATGTCGCGAAACATATCGAAATCGATGTCGAGTGCCGTGCGCACACGCCGCAACATCTCCTTGTCGGGACAATAGATGCCGCCGCACAGTGCCGAATTGTTCGGTTCGAGGTGCAGATAGTAGCCGCTCAAAACGCTTTTGTGGCCGCCTTGCGCACAGATGTAAATGCCAAAGTGCGTCTTGTACGGGCGTTTATCGGGCGAAAAGCGCACGTCGCGATAGATGCGAAAAAGGCAATCTGTCGGTTCGAGGTAGCGCACCGTGTCGTCGAACGCCGCAATGTGTGCGATGAGCCATTCGGTTTGCGCCAGCACAAGTTGCCGAGCCGCCTCGTAGCGCGGTTTGTTGGCCACGAACCACGGGCGGTTGTTGTTGTCGCGCAAGTCGCGCAGGAAATCGAGTATTTCGGTGTTTCTATTTTCCATTTTCACTGACTACAAAACGGGCTGTCAGGCGGTTGCGCTGCTCGACAAACACAAGTTTTTCGCCAACGAGTTTTTCGACGATGGCGTTGGTATAGTGGCGTATTGTTATCAGTTCTACGTCGGTATTGTAGAGCACTTCGTACTCGTCTTGCAGTTCGGCCACAAGATTTTTGAATATGGCGGGATTGTAGTCGATGCAGAGCGAAAAACTGATGGCCGAAGTCTGAATCAGACTCACTTTGATGCGGTAACTCGCCAAGATGGCGAATATTTTGCTCAGTTTTTCTTCGGCGATGAACGAAAAATCGCGCGGCGTGAGCGTGAGCAGCACCTGATTGGCCTTGTTGATATAGACCGGCGGCAAGTCGAGTTTGCCCACAACCTCCTCGATGACCGAACCCGGCAAATCGGGATTGACAAACGATTTGACGTAGAGCGGAATGCGTTTGTTTTGAATCGGTTTCACCGTTTTGGGGTGAATGACGCTCGCGCCGCAGTACGACAGTTCGATGGCCTCTTTGTACGACAGTTTCGGAATCACTTGCACCTCGGTATAACGCTTCGGGTCGGCGTTCATCACGCCTGGCACGTCTTTCCATATCGTAACGCTCTCGGCATCGAGCAGATTGGCCAGCAGTGCCGCGGTGTAGTCCGAGCCTTCGCGCCCAAGCGTGGTGGTTTGGTTGGTGAGCGTGCCAGCAATGAAGCCTTGCGTAACGTACAAATCGCAGTTTTTGAAGTTGAACACGTCGTTCACCAAGCGGTTCGACAGTTTCATATCGACATTGCCTTCGCGGTAGTTGTCGTCGGTTTTCAGATAATTGCGTATATCGACAAATTTGCTGTGTTCGTTTTGCGACTGCAAATAGGCGGCCACGATAGAGGTCGATATCAGTTCGCCAAACGACACGATGCGGTCGTACTCGTAGTCGTAACTGAGCGATGGTTTCAGCGCCACATCGGCACGCAAATCGGCATAGAGTTGCTCCAATTTTTCGTCGATCAAGTGGCGGTTTTTAGCCGTAAAAAGTTCGCTCACAATCGCTTCGTGATAATCGACGACGGCTTGGATTTTCGCGTCGAGGTCGGGTTTGCGGTTGAAAAAACTATCGAGCACGCCTTCGAGCGCGTTGGTGGTTTTGCCCATGGCCGACACCACCACAACCAGTTTTTCGCCCGCCGCCTCGACTATGCGGTGCAAATTGCGCACGCCTGCGGCATCTTTCACCGATGCGCCGCCAAACTTATAGATTTTCATAATTCAAAAAAATTCTTGCTACTTTTTTATCAGAATTGCGTCGCCGTATGCGCCAAAGCGATAGCCCTCTTTCACGGCCACATTGTAGGCTTCCATCACCAAATCGTAGCCGCCGAAAGCGCACGCATTCATCAGCATGGTGCTGAGCGGTTGCTGAAAATTCGACACCAACGCATCGGCGGTCGAAAAGTCGTAGGGCGGGAATATGAAACGGCTTGTCCAGCCTTCGTAGGGTTTGATGTAGCCGTTCGACATCGAGGCGGTTTCGAGTGCGCGCAACACCGTAGTGCCGATGGCGCAGACTTTGTTCCCGCGTTTGTGTGTCTGGTTGAACATGTCGGCGGCGGCCTCCTCTACAAACATCTGCTCCGAATCCATTTTGTGCTTGGTCAAATCCTCCACATCGATGTCGCGGAACATGCTCAGGCTGGCGTGCAGCGTGATGAACGTGCGGTTGATGCCTTTGATTTCCATGCGTTTGAGCAGTTCGCGGCTGAAATGCGCGCCAGCCATTGGTGCTACCACGGCACCCTCTTTGTCGGCGAAAATGGTTTGGTAACGTTCGGCATCGCTCGGCTCGACGGGGCGTTTGATGTAGCGCGGCAGCGGCGTTTCGCCAAGAGCGTAGAGTTCGCGTTTGAACGTGTCGTGGTCGCCATCGTAGAGGAAGCGCACCGTGCGCCCGCGCGACGTGGTATTGTCGATGACTTCGGCCACTAGCGCGTCGTCGGGACCGAAATAGAGTTTGTTGCCGATGCGGATTTTGCGCGCGGGTTCTACCAGCACGTCCCACAAAAAGACTTTCGGATTGAGTTCGCGCAGCAAAAACACGTCGATTTTGGCATCGGTTTTCTCTTTTTTGCCTACGAGATGGGCGGGAAACACTTGCGTATCGTTGAACACGAAGAGGTCGTTTTCGTCGAATTCGTTCAGTATCTCTTTGAAAACATGGTGTTCGATCGTGCCCTTGGCGGCATCCAACACCATCAAGCGCGATTCGTCGCGGTATTCGGCCGGATATTGCGCTATCTGCTCGTCGGGCAATTTGAATTTGAATTTCGAAAGTTTCATCTGTTTATAGTGTATTAGTTTTTATGCGTTCTATCAGTTGGTCGATGTCCCAACACTTGTCTACGGTGGCTGTGCCAACGCGTGTGCGCCGCAATGCGGTGAGGTGTGCGCCACTGTGCAACGCCATGCCGATGTCGCGTGCCAAAGCGCGTATGTAGGTGCCTTTGCTGCACACAACGCGGATTTGCAGCACGGGCAGTTCGAAGCGCAGCACCTCCAACTCGTCGACGACGAGCAGTTTTGGTTTCAACGCCACCTCTTGTGCCTTGCGAGCATAGTCGTAGGCGCGTTTGCCATCGATTTTCACCGCCGAATAGACGGGCGGCACTTGCCAAATTTCGCCACGGAATTGAGAGAGCACGTCGTCCACCAATTGGCGCGTGATGTGTTCCGTGGGAAAGTGCGCGTCAATCTCGTGTTCCAAGTCGAACGAGGGCGTGGTGGCTCCCAGCGCGATCGTGGCGATGTACTCTTTTGCGCCGCTTTGCAACTCGTCGATGCGTTTGGTGGCTTTGCCCGTGCAGACTATCATCACGCCTGTGGCGAGCGGATCGAGCGTGCCAGCGTGCCCCACCTTCAGTTTTTTCACGCCGAGCGAGCGACAGAGCGTGCCGCGCACCTTGTTCACCACATCGAACGAAGTCCATTGCAGCGGCTTATCGACATACAAAATTTCGCCCGCTTCGAAGTCCATAAGAATTTCAAATTGCGCTACGCGCGGTCTTTATAGTTTCTAGGTTTCTCGCGCTTCGCGCTGTTTCTAATTGTTTCTCGTGCTTCGCACGTTTCTAAGCTTCTAAGTTTCTAAGTTTCTGGTTATTTGGTTATTTGAAAATTAATTGAATAATTGGAAATTGAGTAATTAGATAATTGTCTTTGCTCTTTGTTCTATGTTCTTTGCTCTCTCACCTATAACCTATAACCTCTCACCTTTTCTTGCTACTTGCTACTTGTGTCTTGTATCTAATAATTGTCTTTGCTCTTTGTTCTATGTTCTTTGCTCTCTCACCTATAACCTCTCACCTTTTATAAAGTCCAAATCAGCGCAAAGGCACCGACAAGGGCGCAATAGATGGCAAAATATATCAGTTTGCCGCGTTTCACAAGTTCGATCATAAATTTGCACGCCAAACAGCCCGACACAAACGCCGCCACAAATCCGACAATCAGAGCCGCCGTCGGCACCGTATTGACAACCGCATCGGCACTGCCCGACAGCAAATCGATGGTTTCGAGCAACGCTTCGCCCAAAATAGGCGGAATGACCATCAGAAACGAGAATTGCGCCAGCCGCTCCTTGCTATTGCCGAGCAAAAGTCCCGTGGCGATGGTCGTGCCAGAGCGCGACAGACCGGGCAGCACCGCCACCGCCTGCGACAGACCGATGATGAACGCATCGCGCATCGAGAGTTCGGCCTTTTGGCGCGGTTTGGCAAAATAGGCAAACGCAAGCAACACCGCTGTAATCAGCAGGCACACGCCCACCACCAGCAGTCCCGATCCGAAAATGGCTTCGACTTTGTCCTTGAAAAAGAGCCCCACGATGCCGATTGGAATCATCGAGATGAGGATATTGACCACATATTTCGTGCCTGCGTTCCACTCGAATTTGAACAAATCGCGGAACAGCCACACGATTTCGCGCCACAGCACCACAATCGTGCTCAGCACCGTGGCGACGTGCACCACGACGTTGAATGCAAGATTTTCCTCGCCCTGCAAGCCAAAAATGGCCGCTCCGATGGTCAGATGGCCGCTGCTCGAAACGGGCAAATACTCGGTCAAACCTTGAATCAGACCGAGCACCAGACCTTCCCACCAACTCATTTCGTGCGTTTTTTAGGTTTCCACAAAATGGCCACGATCATCAGCGCAAAGCCCAGCATACAGACGACGGGCGCCAGCGTAACACGCCGAAAACTGAATATATCGGGATTGAATTCGACAATCGTCGAAGAGCCGTACATCAGCACAAACCCGCAGACAATGACGAGAAACGCCACGCCCATCAGTATAAAATTGGTTTTTGTAAATGCGAAATTCATAGTTTTTTTAGTGTGAAAGTGTGAAAGTGTATAAAGTTATAAAGTCTATAAAGTGAAAAGTTTATAAAGTGGAAAGTTGATTGATTGGTTGATTGGATAATTGTCTTGCGACTAATATCTTGCTACTAAAATTGTCCCTGCTCTTTGTTCTATATTCTTTGTTCTCTAATCTATACTAATCTATAACCTTTCGCCTATAAACTCTTGCAACTTGCTCTAATTCTTAATTCTTAATTCTTAATTAAACATAGAAAAGGTCGTCGGTTTTCATGCGTAAGTAGCGGTTGACGGCGCAGAAGGTCGAGCACATCATTATCAGGAAACTGAAGGCGAAGACCACCGCCACCACTGGCACGATGATTTGCCACGTGTAGAGGTTCATCAAACCACCGATTTCGGTCTGCACATAATACACGGCACCGCCGAGCAGCACCAAAGCCAGCAAAGCCGCCACCACGCTGTTCCACGCCGACCGCCGCATGAATGGACGCCTGATGAATCCAGCACGCGCGCCCACCAACTTCATGGTGTTGATGAGAAAACGCCGCGAATAGACCGAAATGCGTATCGTATTGTTTATCAGCGCAATAGAGATGAACAGCAGCACCAGCGCAATGCCCGCCAAAATGAGCGACACTTTGCTCACGTTTTGGTTGACGAGTTGTACCAAATCCTTTTGATACACAAACTCGTCGATGCCCTGAAACGTCTGCAACTTGCCTTTTATCGCCTCGATGCTGTCGTTGTTGGCGTAGTCGGCGTTGAGGTAAATCTCCACCGAAGCGCGCAACGGGTTGAATCCCAGCAATTCGGTCGGATCCTCGCCCATACCGTCGATATGCTCCTGCAAGGCCTGTTCCTTGCTGATGTATTCGTAGCGTTTGGCAAAATCGCACACCGACAAATAGCGTTCGAGGCGCGCCACATCGGCTTCGGCGGCGTTGTCGTTGAGCACTACCGACAGCGAAACGTGTTCTTTGGTGTACTGCGCCATCTCCTGTGCAAAAGCGAGCAAAAACGCTATCAGCCCGACCAAAAACAGCACCAATGCGATGCTCACCGTGGCCGTAAAATGCATGTTGAAAAACGAATTTTTCCGTGGTTTATATCCGCGCCCCATAGTCGAATCTTTTTATCGTCCTGACTAACAAACAGTTAGCACACAAACAATTTTCTTGCAATGTAACTTGCAAATATAATACATTTCGAAGGCGTTGTCAAGAGGTAGAGCGAAAAAAAGCCCCATCCTTCGAGAGGACGGGACTCTATTTTGCGGTGTACGCAGGTTTTAGATGCGTTTTTCGCGAATGCGTGCGGCCTTGCCTTTGAGCTGGCGCAGGTAGTAAAGTTTCGCGCGGCGCACCTTACCAATTTTATTCACTTCGACACTTTCGATAAACGGCGAATCCATTGGGAATATGCGCTCTACGCCCACATTGTCCGAAATTTTACGAACGGTGAAACGGCGTTTTGCACCATGACCAGCGATTTTAATCACGATACCGCGGTACTGTTGGATACGCTCTTTGTTGCCTTCTTTGATGCGGTAGGCCACCGTAACAGTGTCGCCACTTTTGAAAGCAGGAAGTTCTTTGCCTTGTGCAAACGATTCCTCAACAATTTTAATCAAATCCATTGATTTATAACTTTTTAATTAAAAAACTTGTGCAGCATTCACGGGCTTCTCCACTCCACATCAGCGGCTACACGAAACGGACTGCAAAGGTACAACTTTATTTTGAAACAAACAAATGCTTCGAACAAAAAGTTAGAAAGCGAGAATTATCGAAGCGTCATTTTTTTGATAAACTCGAAAAACGTCGTCCATCACTTCACAGCGACTTTCGCCACTCTATCGCCGCATTTGACCACATAAACGCCTGCGAGCGAGCCGTTTTGAGCAGTAACATCACGCCCCGTGAGGTCGAAAATCTGCATATTGGCAGGGCCGAAAATGGTTTGTTGCGCCGCAAAAATGTTCAGTTCGTCGGCCGAAACGGAGCCGATGGCGGTTGGCAATTTTTCCTCCATGGTGTACTCCAAATCAGGGTCGAGGTCGTACTCCTTGTTGTTCGGGTCGCGGTCGGTGAAGGTGCAGAAAATGGGCAGCACCTTGTCGAGTTTCCAGCGTTTTTTGTTCGAATCGATGCCGTTCAGCACGATGTGGTAGTTGTACCAATTGTCGTCGTAGCGGCTCACGGGCGTGATGGAAAATTCGAGCGTGGTGAGTTTGGCCTGCGTGCCGCCCTCTTCGCTGCTCGGGAACTGAATGTACGAACTTGCGGTAACCCAGCCGGCCTGCGTATTTTGCTTTGTCTGCGAATAGGAGCCGGCGATGGAGGTCATCGACGACGTTTGAATCGAGGTGGAGATGCGCGGCACGGCGGTTTCCGACTCCGACTGATTGAGGCTCAAATCCCAGAAATAGAGATTTTTCGTGAAATCGGAATAGCGCGCATACAGGTCGGCCTGCACATAGTTGATGTCGAGAATGTTCACCGATTCGTCGTCGCCCACATAGCCTGCGCCGTCGCCCTTGACATAGAGCACGGGACGCTGCATATTGGTTTCGTTTTCGTAGAATTTGAATCCGTGGTCTTTCTGGTTGAATTGGAACTTGCCTTTGCCCGTTTTCGACACGATGTCGATGCCAAATTCGCCTTGCCAAGCGAGTTCCACATTGCTCTGACCGGCGGTGAATTGTATGCCGTTGCCGCCGCCCACGCCCGACAGATGGTAGCCTCCAGAGCGGTCGCCATCGCCGCGGCAAATGATGGAGCAGAGTTTGTCGTAACTGTGCCACGTGTTGTGGTAAATCACACATTCGTGGTCGGTGTAATCGCCCGAAATCTGCGTGCCGCTGAAATTGGTCAGCACGGTGTAGTTCTTGCCCGATGCGTTCTGTCCGTCGAAAATGTAGACATTGTTGGCATACTCGGCCACGAGCAGAAACGTATCCTGAAATTCGGTGCCGATTTTGTCGAATTTCGTTACGCGCGTGTAAACGCTTGCCTGTGCGCCCAACAACGATGCCGCCAAAACGAGTGTAAAAATGTGTTTTTTCATGATTAGTTTGATTTGTTGATTTTTGGTTATTCGGTTATTGCAAATCGGGGAAAATAGTCGTTCGTCATACAACTTGACACTTACGACCGATTTATCGTGCAAAATTACAAAAAAATGCCGTAAGCGCAACAGCGTTGGCGAAAAATGCGTACCTTTGTCGAACAAAAATACCATAAAAAACATGAAAAAATTGCTATCCTTTTTTGCTGTGTTGGCCGTGAGCGCAACAGCATTTGCATTCGAGTCGTACAAGGACTCGACCGTACTGACGGGTGCCGACATGGCCGCCGTGAGGTCGAACATCAACGGCTACCAAAACTACATCATCACCGATGCGCGCGGCTTCGAATACAGCGGTTTCGTGCTGATCAACGACAATAAATTCGGTCAGTATCTGCAACTGAGCAACTACACCAACGTCAGTCCGTCGCAACTCACGCTGCCCGACGTCGGCTTTCCCATCGAGAGCGTATCGCTCGACGTGTCGTACACCACTGGCGAAGATGCGCCCATTGCCAACCGCAACATCTATCTGATGGCGGCTCCGTCGGCCAACCACAACGACACCGTGAACGCCTTGGCCAAATGCAATATCGGTGCTGAAGGCACACGCCACATCGATTTGGTGGTGGCATCGCCCAAAGAGACCCAAGCCACGCTGCAAATGTGCAAAAATGGCATGGCCATCTGGAAAATAACCATTCGCTGGACGGTAACAGGCGAATTGGCGTGCAAAAGTTTGAGCATCGTGCCGCAAACACTTACGGTGTGCGAAGGCCAAAAAGATGCATTGCACCTCAAAACGCAGCCGGCAAACGCCTCGGAGCCCATCAGTTGGAAATCGCTGAACGAGGCCATCGCCACGGTCGATAACAACGGCGAAGTTACCGCCACAGGCGTGGGCGAAGCGAAAATCGTAGCCTTCACCGCCAGCAACATCACCGACACCGCCATAGTAACCGTGCGCCCCAAAGCCACAGCCATCAGCATCTGCGCCGACTCCGAAGCCATCGACACCCTATATATGTACGCCGATGCCACAGGCAGCGTCTACGACGTGGAGATTTTCGGTGTGATTTTTGAACCCGACGGCGCATTTGTCGAGACCATCAGTTGGCAAACCACCGACGACAAAGTCGTTACCATCGACCAAACGGGCTACGCCGTGGCGCAAAATCCGGGCAACGCCAAGATAATCGCCATCAGCGCATCGGGACTGCGCGACACGTGCGAAATCGTTGTCAAAGGCAAACTGATGCCCGAACAGGTAATCATCGACCACCAGACGCTTCAACTCGAGAAGGGCGGCTACATCACGCTGACGGCCACCGTTCTGCCCGACGATTTGGAGGAGGATTTGAAAGATGTGAACTGGGAATCGCTCAACGAACGCGTTGCCACCGTGAGCGCGCGCGGCTATGTGCAGGCCGTAGGCAGCGGCACCACCTACATCGTGGCCTCGACCTACAACGGCTTGAGCGACAGTTGCCTCGTAACCGTGGGCGGCACCGCCATCACGGGCGAATACTATGTGAAAGTTACCAAAGAACTCGACAATTGGAACGGCCGCTATCTGATAGTCTGCGAGCAGAAAAACGTGGCACTGAACGGCGGCCTCGACGAATATGACGTAACCGCCAACACCATCGAAGTGAGCATTGCCGACGAAGCCATCGCAGCCGACAACAAGACGAACGCCGCAAGTTTCGACATATTCAAAGTGGGCGAAAAATACAGCATTCGTGGCGCAAGCGGGAAATACATCGGCTACAACGCCGCCGAAACCGAATATCAGAACAAAAACGGCATACAGACCAGCGACACACGCCTGCTCAACCAAATTGCGCTCGACAACCTCGATACCAAAATCGTGGGCGAAGACGGCTCGCAACTGATGTTCAACACCGACGAAACGGCTTCGGGACGCACGCTACTGTTCCGCTACTACGCCAATCCCGCCGCTGTCGAAACGCTTGCGCCGATTCAACTCTACCGCTATGTGGGCGACAATACGGCACTCGAAATGGTGGAAATCGAAGGGCTTTGCGCCCGCCAAGGCCGCATCGTCTGCGACGGCGAGTTCCAGATTTTCGACCTGCTCGGCCGCGATGTAACCCGCCTCAACGGCTCGCTGAACGGCGTTTATATTGTGAAAGCCGGCGATAAAACGCAGAAAATTGCCGTTAGATAATGGACAATTGACAATTGATAATGCACAATTAGCAATGGGAGCGCGGTCGTTGACCGCGCTTTTTTATTAGAACAAAGACGAATTTAGTGCGAAAGTTTGAAAGTGAGAAAGTGTATAAAGTCTGTAAAGTTGAAAGTCTATAAAATTGAAAGCGTCCGAAAATTCAATGAGTCAATAAGTTATTAAGTCAATAAGTCATTGTATTGCGCCCGTTGCGAATTGCCAATCCGCATAATACAGCGAGCACGGGATTGCAAATCCCGTGCGAAATTTTATCCAATTTTTTTCTTTTCAATGTATTGTTCGTTTTTTCGCTCATTTCTTTTAGCATCAAGATCCGTCAATTCGTAAATCTGTAAATCTTTGTTCTAAAAATTCTTAATTGAACTAAAACCCCTACCCCCACTGGCGTGGGTACTCCCCCTATCTGCTACGCAGCAGGGGGAGAGAATGCGCCCGAAAATTCAATCATTCAATAATTCAGTGATTCAATGATTCAATTCTGTCCCTCTGCCGAGCAGAGCGAGGATAGGGGGATGAGGAGCGCAGCGACGGAGGGGGTTAAATTCAATTAAGAATTAAGAATGAATAATTAAGAATTGTTCGCATCCAAATTGTCCTTGCTCTTTCTTCTATGTTCTTTGTTCTAAAAAAATTACAAATCCCGTGCGACCAAAATAATTTTCAAATCAACAAATAACCAAAAACTTAGAAACAAAAATTGCGATAGCAATTTTGAGAAACAACGAGAAACGCGCGCAGCGCGAGAAACAATTTTCAAATCTTCAAATTTTCAAACATAAAAAACTCCCCCTTGGGGGATAAGAGGGGGTCTTTTTGTGTTGCGTTGAAAGTTGGCCGCTAACCTTTTTGGCTGCGGAATTGCAGCGCGGCCGTGAGTGTGTTGCGCATGAGCGCGGCGATGGTCATAGGGCCGACACCGCCAGGAACGGGTGTGATGTAGGCGCATTTCGGGGCAACATGGTCAAAATCGACATCGCCCACGAGGCGGTAACCTTTTTTGGCCGTTGGGTCGGGCTGGCGCGTGATGCCCACATCGACGACGGCGGCACCCTCCTTCACCATATCGGCTGTAACGAAGCGTGGTTGCCCGATGGCGGCGATGAGTATGTCGGCAGTGCGGCAGATGTCGGCGATGTTGCGCGTGTGGCTGTGGCAGAGCGTTACGGTGGCGTTGCCGTTGGGGGTTTTGCGCGAAAGCAGCGTGGCGACAGGTCGTCCCACGATGTTGCTACGGCCGATAACGACGCAGTGGCGACCATCGGTTTCGATGTTGTAGCGGTGCAGCAGTTCGACGATGCCCGACGGCGTAGCGGCCACAAACGCGGGCAACCCAAGGCTGGCGCGCCCCACGTTGATGGGGTGAAATCCGTCCACGTCTTTGCGCGGGTCGATGGCTTCGATGATTTTTTGCGTGTCGATGTGCGCCGGCAGAGGCAGTTGCACGAGAATGCCGTCGACGGCAGGGTCGGCGTTGAGCGCATCGATATGGCGGAGCAGTTCGCTTTCGGAGCAATCGCTTTCGAGCCGGATGTCGGTATTGTCGAATCCGCAGCGTTGGCAGGCCTTTATTTTGTTGGCCACATAGGTTTCGCTGGCACCGTTGTGCCCCACAAGTATGGTGGCAAGATGCGGCGGTTTGGCACCGTCGCTCCGCATGCGTGCCACTTGGTCGGCTATCTCGGCCTTGATTTGCTCGGCAATCTGTTTTCCGTCGATTATTGTCATTACATCAGTGTGAAAGTCGGTGAGAATTTGCTACTTGGACGAACGAATAAATCGGCCAATCGGCACCATCGTGGCTCTTTTTGTCTCGATTTTTTACTCCAAACGACTATTTTTTCATTTTGAAATTGCGTTGTTGCATCATGCGCATCATTTTGCTCATCTGGTCGAACTGTTTTACGAGCCGGTTTACCTCTACGATGCCGCGTCCCGAGCCTTTGGCGATGCGGTTTTTGCGGCTACCGTTGAGCAGTGCTGGATTGGAGCGTTCGGCGGGTGTCATCGATTGTATGATGGCTTCGATGCCCACGAAGGCGTTGTCGTCGATATCGACATCTTTCAGGGCTTTGCCCACGCCCGGAATCATGGAGGCGACATCTTTCAGGTTGCCCATCTTTTTTATCTGCTGCAATTGCCCCATGAAATCGTTGAAATCGAATCGGTTTTTCGCAATTTTTTTGGCGAGTCGGCGCGCTTCGTTTTCGTCGTATTGTTCTTGCGCCCGTTCGACGAGCGACACGATGTCGCCCATGCCGAGTATGCGGTCGGCCATGCGTTGCGGGTGAAACAGGTCGATAGCGTCCATCTTTTCGCCCGTTCCGACGAATTTGATGGGTTTGTTCACCACGGTGCGAATCGAGAGTGCCGCGCCACCACGTGTGTCGCCATCGAGTTTGGTGAGCACCACGCCATCGAAGTCGAGCCGATCGTTGAACTCTTTGGCGGTGTTCACGGCATCTTGGCCAGTCATGGCATCGACCACAAAGAGCGTTTCCTGCGGATTGACGGCCTTTTTGATGGCTTCGATTTCGTTCATCATCTGTTCGTCCACTGCCAAGCGACCTGCGGTGTCGATGATGACAATGTCGCGGCCATCTTTCTTGGCCTGCTTCAGGGCGTTCTGCGCTATCTCGATGGGATTTTTGCAGTCGGGTTCGCTGTACACCGGCACACCAATCTGTTCGCCCACCACGCGCAGTTGCTCGATGGCGGCTGGCCGGTAAACGTCGCAAGCCACAAGCATCGGGTTTTTGCCGCGCTTGTGTTTGAGCATGTTGGCGAGTTTGCCCGAAAAGGTGGTTTTGCCCGAACCTTGCAAACCCGACATCAATATGACGGCGGGCGAGCCTTTGGTGTTGATGTCCACGTTTTCGCCGCCCATGAGTTGCGCCAACTCGTCGTGCACAATCTTCACCATCATTTCGTTGGGTTTCACGGCGAGCAGCACGTTTTGCCCAAGGGCTTTGGCTTTCACTTCGTCGGTGAAGGCTTTGGCCACCTTGTAGTTCACGTCGGCATCGAGCAACGCCTTGCGCACATCTTTGAGCGTTTCGGCGATGTTTATTTCGGTGATGCGCCCTTGACCTTTCAGTATTTTGAACGACCGTTCGAGGCGTTCGCTTAAGTTTTCAAACATGGAGGATTGCAGATTTCAGATTTCAAATGGTTCTATGTTTTTCAAAAAGGCGTTTATGCTTTCGCACTTTCAAACTTTTTGTTCATTTCCGACAGGGTTTCGAGGTCGATTTCGTCGTTCTGCTCGTCGATGAATTTGAATTCGAGCAGTCCGAGTTCGAACAGCGGCACCACTTTCAGTCGGCAGTGGTATTTCCAACGCCAGCGGCATGCTATCGAGCAGAGCCCTTTTTTGAGGTAGGCTCCGATGTAGGGGTGCACGCACAGCGTTATCTTGCCGAAATGAAAATCGTTGACGAGGCTGGCGAGTTGGTCTTCGATTTCGTCGACCAGCAGTATGGCGGGGCGCACTTTGCCGGTGCCGCCGCAGGTTGGGCAGACCTCGTCGGTGCGAATGACTGTGGCTGGCCGCACGCGCTGCCGTGTGATTTGCATCAGGCAGAATTTGCTGAGCGGCAAAATGTTGTGGCGCGCACGGTCGTTGGCCATCAGTTTGGTCATGTGTTCGTACAACTTTTGGCGATTTTCGTTTTCGTTCATATCGATGAAATCGATAACGATGATGCCGCCCATGTCGCGCAGGCGCAGTTGCCGTGCTATTTCGTCGGCCGAAGCCATGTTCACCTCCAGCGCATTCTCTTCTTGCGACTGTGCGGCGCGTGTGCGTGTGCCGCTGTTCACGTCGATGACGTGCATGGCTTCCGTTTGGTCGAATATAAGGTATGCGCCGCGTTTCACCGAAACGGTGCGTCCGAAGAGCGATTTCACCTGCCGCGCGATGCCAAAACTTTCGAATATCGGCAATGCGTCGCGGTGCAACTTCACGATGTCGCTCTTGTCGGGCGCGATGGTTTTGACATAATCGGTGAGTTCTTGGAATACGGCTTTGTTATCGACGTAGATATGCTCGAAATCGTCGTCGAACAGGTCGCGCACGATGGCTGCCGCGCGGCTCAACTCCTCCGACAGCAGAGCGATGCCGTTCGATTTGTGCAGTCTGTCGATGGCGACCGCCCAGCGTTTGGTGATGGCTGCCAATTCGGCATCGAGTTCGGCCACGCGTTTGTCTTCGGCCACGGTGCGCATTATCAAGCCGCAGTTGGCGGGTTTGATGCTCTGCATCAGTTGGCGTAGCCGTGTGCGTTCGGTGTGCGATTTTATCTTTTGCGACACCGATATTTTGTCGCCAAAGGGCAGGAACACCATGTTGCGGCTGGCAAACGATATTTCGCCCGTCAAGCGCGGCCCTTTGGTCGAAATGGGTTCTTTGACGATTTGCACCAATATGTAGTCGCCCGCCGTCAGCACATCTTTTATGTTGCCGTCACGGTTGAGTTCGGGCAGTTTTTCTATCTTGTCGGGCAGGCGTTTGCGGTTGCTCAATACCTGTTTCACGTAGGCGTTCATCGTCGGAAACTGGTCGCCGAGGTCGTGGTAGTGAACGAATGCTTCCTTGCTCGACCCGATATCGACAAACGCGGCGTTTAGCCCTTGCATCACGCGTTTCACGCGACCGAGATAGATGTTCCCTACGGCAAACGACGGTTTCAGCGTGTCTTTATGAATCTCGACAAGGTTCTTGTCCTCGAGCAGCGCAATGGTGATGACGTCGCCGTTCGCACTTATTACTAATTCTTTTTCCACGTTGTATCTGTTTTGTGTGTGCGGCAACGCCCGTTTGCGCTCCGCAGGTCATAAACAAAAAAAACAAACTTAAAGACGCTAACCGAATACCGAACTCTAAATTTGTTTTCTTTCTCTTCGAGGCAGACGTAAGGTCTATTTTTTCTTGTGTCTGTCCTTTCTTAAACGTTTTTTACGTTTGTGGGTGGACATTTTGTGCCTTTTGTGTTTTTTACCGTTTGGCATAATCGTTAGAATTTAATGTAGAACAACTTAAATTCGTTATTTTAGTTTTTCAACGAATTCTTTCGAAGGTTTGAAAGCCGGAATGCTGTGCTCCGGAATGATGATGGTGGTGTTTTTCGAAATGTTGCGTGCCGTCTTTTGGGCGCGTGTTTTCACAACGAAACTGCCGAAACCTCTCAAATAAACATTGTGTTCCTTGGCCAATTCTTCCTTTCCTTGCTCGTGAAGACGCTTGCTCTCGCACAACGATGTTTTGACGAGTTCCACAAACGATTCCACCGTACGTTGCACGTCCTCTCTGCCGATGCCCGTGCTCTTGGCGATTTCGTTGATGATGTCTGCTTTAGTCATGTCTGTAAAGTTTTTTTAGGTTATTTTTTCTCAAAGTTATTTTATTCCGAGTTCGCTTTTTCGGACTGCAAAGATACGAATTATTTTTGAATTACAACCGTTTAGCAAATTATTTTTTCAAATTCGATGTTTTTGCAAAAAAAATGCGGAACTTTGCCGACGTTATGAACGAGGCAACCGCTTTCAGAAAAATCGTGGCCGAATGGTACGCTGCCAACAAACGCGACCTGCCATGGCGACACACGCGCGACCCGTATCTGATTTGGATTTCGGAGATTATCCTGCAACAGACGCAGGTGGCGCAAGGGCTCGACTATTACCGCCGTTTCGTGGCGCGTTTTCCCGATGTGCGCTCGCTGGCGGCCGCCTCGCCCGACGAGGTGCTGAAACTGTGGCAAGGACTCGGCTACTACAGCCGCGCACGGCATCTGCACGCCGCCGCCAAACTCGTAACGGAGCGTTTCGACGGCCATTTTCCCACCGCCTACGCCGATGTGCTTGCGCTCGAAGGAGTGGGACCATACACGGCGGCGGCCATCTGTTCGTTTGCTTTCGGACTGCCCTACGCCACGGTTGATGGCAATGTCTATCGTGTTTTGGCGCGCTATTTTGGCATCGATGTGCCAATCGACACGACGGCTGGACAAAAACAGTTTGCCGCGCTTGCGCAGTTGCTGCTCGACACGGCCAATCCTGGGCTGCACAATCAGGCGTTGATGGAGTTTGGTGCCTTGCAATGCACGCCCGCCGCGCCGCGTTGTGCCGACTGCCCGCTGGCCGACAGTTGCGCCGCATACGCTTCGGACAGCGTGGAGGCGTTGCCGCGCAAGCAGGGCAAAACGCATGTGCGCAACCGCTATTTCAACTACATTTTTGCCGAGTTCGACGGCCAAACCTACCTGCATCGCCGCGCGGCCGACGACATTTGGCACGGGCTCTACGAATTTCCGCTGGTGGAAACGCCCGAACAGTGTTCGGCGGAAGCGTTGCTCGCCTCCGATTTCGTTGCACAATCCATTGGCGGTCAGCAATTTACATTCGTTCGACAAACGCCTGTGCGCAAACATCTGTTGAGCCATCAGCATATTTTTGCGCGCTGTTTGGTGCTTCGGCTGTCGCAGGCCGCAAGTTTCGACGATTGCATCGTGGTGCCGTGCGCCCGTTTGTCCGACTATCCCATGTCGCGCCTGATGGAAAAGTTGCTTGCCGACATCTTCGCCGACTGAGCGAACGCGAAAACTAGACATAAATTTACGCACAAAAAATCCCGTTTCTTTGCAGAAACGGGACTCTTCCACTTCGAGTTTATGGACTCGATTACGCCTCGATGGGAGTAACCGAAACATACGATTTGTCGTCGCGTTTTTTGCGGAACACCACGATACCGTCGACCAAGGCAAACAGCGTGTGGTCTTTGCCCATGCCTACGTTTTCGCCGGGGTTGTGGCGTGTGCCGCGTTGGCGCACGATGATGTTGCCTGCTTTTGCAAACTGGCCACCAAATATCTTCAATCCGAGTCGCTTGCTTTCCGACTCACGACCGTTCTTCGAACTACCTACACCTTTCTTATGTGCCATTTTCTTCTAATTTTTAAGAGTTACGCAACAATTTCGTTAATCAAAATTTCCGTAAAGTTCTGACGGTGCCCGTTCAGTTTACGATAGCCTTTGCGGCGGCGTTTGTGAAACACAAGCACTTTCTCGCCACGTACGTGCGACACAACTTCGGCAACAACTTTTGCGCCTTTTACGACCGGTGCGCCGACATTCACTTTGCCGTCGTTGTCGATGAGCAGCACTTTGTCGAACTCAATTTTCGAGCCGCGTTCGGCCTCTTCCATGCGGTGAACAAAGAGTTTTTGTCCCGCTTCTACCTTGAATTGCTGTCCAAGGATTTCTACAATTGCATACATTTTTACATTGTACTTTTTAGTTAGATCGGGGGGCGAGATGCCGAAAATCGCTATCGGCAGCGCTACTTACGATTAGCCCCTTTACGAATCGGACTGCAAAAGTACTACATTTTTTTTATCCGACAAAATTTTATCGAGAAAAGTTGCAGTGCATTTGCAAAAAGACGATAAAAATCGCCTCCCACAACGGCAACTGCTTCATCAGTTCCACGCCACGCTTCCATAGTTCGGGGTTGGCACGCTGGCACGCCGTGTCCCACAGGTGCGTGTACTCGTGGATAGGCGTGTTCGGGTTCAAGCCACGAGCGGTAAGGTAGATTTTGCCGTTGCGGACATAGCCGTAAACTACGCCGTCGGGGGTGCGTAACAACTCCGCATCATTTCCATTAGGTCTTGGTTGCCCGTCAGTTCTGCCGTTTTCCAAAACACCTGCTGCTCCGTCGGATTGTTTTCCCGAATGTACGTTATCAACTCCTGCATTTCTGCCTCCATATTTTGGAGAGCCAACATCGGGAACATTCTGGCTCCCTTGTCCGCTATCGTTTGATTGAGCAACTGAACGAGTTGCAGTTCCGTCTTCGTTAGTATCATTGTAGAATAATTTGGTTAGTTGAGTTATACGGTCTTCGTTGCCAACGATAGGTATGGCATATTGATGTTTGCTGCCATTGAATATATGGAAGTATTTGGCAGAATACACACCATACGATGTCCCCTCTTCTGCGTGGTCTTGCACCCTTGCAAAGAGGGCTTGGTGAGCAACGGCAAGTTCTTCTTTTGGAACTTTGCTTGTCGGAACGAAAGTAGTACTTTTTTGCGAGTTGGCAAAGGCTACCTCGTCATTTTGCAGATTGAGTACTTGCTCTGCTTCTTCATCGCTGACTTGCTCGACCTCAATGCCTGCCTTTTCGAGCATATCGAGTACGGCTTGGGTGGCAGCACTCTGTGCTGGGGTGGCGGCGGTGCGGTTCTCGCTGCCGATGCTGAAACGCGGGTCGCTCTGCATATCGGCAAGACGCTGGCGCAGGTCGGCAAGTTCCGCCTCTTCTTCGGGCGTTGCCATCTCGTAGTCCACTTTCTCCTCAAGGAACTCGATGCGCTGGCGCACGGCTTCGGGGTCGTTCCGCAGGGCTTCGTCGCTCTGCCTGCTCTGCCCCTTGTCTTTACCGCCGAGTTGGTTCTCGAACTCCGCCTCTTGCTGGCGCAGGAACGCCTCGTCGGCTTCGTCGTCGGCACGCTCGTTCTCACGCTCACGCTCGTAGTCGTCCAACTCCTCCTCGTCTGCCACCTCTTGCTTCTCCTGCCCACGCTTCGTCGGCTTCGGCTGCTCTTCGACAACCTCTTCATCGACAGGCTCTTCGGTGAGTTTCGTTTCGTCGGTTGCTTCGTTGGTCTCGTCGATAGGCTCTTGGGTTTTCTCTTCGGCTAACTCCAGCCCCAACTCCGCCATACCGTCCTTGATATGCTGTGTGGTCTTCGCCTCCTGCTCGGCAGCGAGTATGGCTTCGAGCGTCTTCGCACTCGTCTTGGGCGATATAGCCGTAGTCTTTTTGCCACTGCCCGACTCTATCTGTATGCGCTTGGAGTAGATAACCTGATTGGCTCCCTCGTTGAGCATCTGCTTGACGGTGGTAGCCAAGTCGGCACTCTCCTCCAACGTCGTCTCCGCACCCAATTGGGTGATGGTGTGCTGGCGTGAATACTCCTCGTTGATGAGTTTGCGCTCCTTGCCTGTGCTGGTCAAGTACTCGAACAGCGTAATAGGTTTTCCTTTGTAGGTGAAGTCGGGGATAGCGGTATTCTTTAGGTACTCCGCTATGCTGCCGTGCTTGTCGAGCAGGGCTTGCGCCAAACGGTCGCGTTCGTTAGCCTGTTTCGCGTCCTCCTCTGCTTTCTTGGCGGCTTTCTCCTCTGCTTTCTTCTTGCGCTCCTCCTCTTTCTTCTCGCGCTCCTCCTCTTTCTTTTTCTTCTTCTCGGCATCTCTCTCCTTGCGCTTGGCAATGCGGTCTCGCAACCCCTCTTCCGAGTTCTTCTTACCGCCCTCGCGCTGTTTGTCGTTCTCCTCCTGCACAGCAAATGCCTGCACAGGCGATGCTACCATGTGGCGACGACGTTCTGGTATCTCGGTGGTGAACTCACGAGCCGCCTCTGTGCGCGCTGCCTTTGACATCGACACAAACTTCTCTTCGGCGCGTGCGTTTATCTCGCTCAACACGTCCCACACTACTTGGTTGTTCTCGACCTCTGCCAATTTCTCATCGACGTAGGTCTGTATGCCGTTCCAGCGGGTCTCGCCGCTCTTGTCCTTACTGCCAATACGTTTGTCGGCAGCGAGGAACATACCACGTACAAACACGGCGGCACGCTCCAACAACTCGTTGCGGTCGCCCTGCCACTGCTTGCCCGTGTCGGATTCGTAGTCGGCTATGGCTTGGTCGATGATGTCCTCTACCTCCTGCTGCAACGTTGTGTAGCCGTCGCTGATGGGCTGGGCAGACAACACAAAGTCGGCGGACAAAGCCTTTTTGTCCTCCGACTTATTGTACGCGCTTGCAACGCGCCCCTTTATCGTTTCAGGGGTTACAGTTGTTGACGGAATGTTACCTTTATCTTCCGTGTGGTAGGCTGGCTTTCCTTTGAGGTCGGCGTAGTCTTTTCTGATTCCTTTGTCTTTTCGTTCATTTTCACCTTTCTTTTTTATGAAGAATTCTCTTCCTTTCGCTTCGTAGTATGTAGAATAGTTGGTGCGGCGTTCTATAGCCCCGGACCATACACGACCCTGCCCGTTGCCAGCCAACGCGCTTTCTGCTCTTGGTAGCGTGGAGAGTTGACCCATCTCAACAACTCTTCGTGCGTCATGTAATGTGGTTTTGGCATCGCCATTGTTGAAGCCGTCTAATAAGTAAATTGCTAATGCGTTGAAATCATCGTTGCTGTAGTTGGAGAAGTTGCTTGTCGAGATTTCGTCGGTGGTTATCGTCAAGCCGAGTTTCAGGCTGCTGAACATATCGGTCAGTTGTGCCTGTTCGGTGCGACTGAGCGGGCGGTCGAGTTTCACACGCACCTGCGCGGCAGAGTCGTGTTCGCCTGTGGCGTTTTCGGGCGTTTCGTCGGGGTAGTTTACTATGAAACTGTCCTGACGCGTAACTTCGGCTATCGATGCCATTGCGGCTCGGTAGGCTTCTTCGGCACCTGCTTCTACTTCGGCTTCTACCTCAAAGGTGTATTCTACCACCTCGCCGTTTGTCGATGTGTAAACGCCTATGCCAGCCTTTGTCGTTACGTTGCTCACTCCCTCGATGCCCTCAAGTGCGGCGGACACCATAGCGTCCATCTGCTCTTTGCGGCGTTGCTCTATCTCGTCCATTGCTGCTTCGGCGGCTTGGCGTTCTTCGTCGCTGATGTCGTCGCGCCGCAATGTTTCGAGGGCGTGCTTGTATTCCAACCTGTCTTTCTCGTTGAGGTCGCCCAAACGGTTTCGACCTCCATCTTCCCCAGCATTCTGAGTGATGTTCACTCGCAGACGACGTTTCGTTACCTCGTCTGCTGGTGCAAAGGTACTACCTTTTTCGTCGCCCTCCAAATTTTCCGACACTTTTTTTGCCTGCGGCGTGTCGTTTCTTGTGGTGGACGCTGCTGGTAGTGGCTCGCCGCTGTCCGACGACCATACCTGCACGGGCTCCTCACCAATGCCTACTTCGTTGCTTTTCCATTCTGCTCTCTCAAAGACTCCCTTTCGTCCAAGATTTTCATTACCCTTTCCATCTGCTCCCAGTCGGTCGGTCTCTCCTCGTCCGCCAGCATTAGTTTGTCCTGCGGGCATAGCCAATTCAGGTCTCTCATTTTTAGCCTCCTCTAAGTTTTTATTTGAATACTTGGTAAATGTTTTTTCTGCCTTATCTCCTATACTTTTAAGATACGACAGTGAGAGATACCGTCCTGTTTCGGCAAAGCGTGCCGATGCACGCATGATACTGCTCGCTTCACTTACCTCGTTGTAGTATAGTTCCACGTCATAGCCTGCCTCTTTCAACGGCAGCACTATCTCAGCAATCATCTTCTCACTACCTATCTTTGGTATTACGACGTTCTCACCACGCCGCATCGCTTTTTTCAAAGCGTATTCCATTACCTTACTGCTGGCTTCCTGCACATAGCCTGCTCCGTAGCCGTTATCGAATCCATCGAGCCACGGTTTCACTGTATCGCTATCGATGATACGTGCGTGGTGCTTTGCCGAGAGCGGCTCGGCGAAGACACTACTCTTGCCGCCAGCAGGGCGACCTATCACGATGAACGCTTTTTTGCCACGTTCTACTCTACCACTGTAGTCGTCCTCGCCGTTACGTTTTTTCTTCTTGCCGTTAGGTAGATATACCAGCGAGCCGTGCTCGTCATCAAGCAATCGCTCTGTGTAGTCCGCTATTTGCTCATCGGTCAGTTCGAGGCTCTCTCCGTTACGAGCGTCTATCTTGGCTTGCGCTGCTTGTATATACGGGTCTTGCATCAACACCTCTGCAGGTATTACCGCTCCTGCTCTCGACGCATACGATATGTAAGCGCACTCAGGTATCTTGCAGGGTTCGTTGCTGGCTTTCGTAAGTTCGGCAAAGAACGTTTTCGCCTGAGGCGAGGTGTAAGTCGTGTAGTCGTCCGCATTGCAGACAAGTGTTCTGCCGTCAGGCAGTCTATACTCCCTCTCGTTTGGCTGTAAAGGTACAACTTTTTTTTCGTTTGGCAAAGAGTTTTCTATTTTTTCTGCCGCCTGCGGCTGCACTTTCTGCTCGGTTTGTTGAGCAGGCTGTGGCGTTTGCTGCGTTGCAGACTGCGGCGTTGGCGCAGACTGCGGCTCTTGCGGCACTTGCTGTTCGGCTTTTGGTGTAGGCTGTGGCGCAGGCTGCGGCGTTGGCGCAGACTGAGGCTCTTGCGGCACTTGCTGTTCGGCTTTTGGTGTAGGCTGTGGCGCAGACTGCGGCAGGAGAACCAGCAGCCGACCATACAGCAGGAACTGCAACTCATAATGGACAAAGCCAAACGGATGTAGGCGGAACAACGCCCCAACAACCCGTTGAAATCGGTGAGAATGCTTGGGGCAAAGTGTTCCAATGGGTCAAAGGGAAAGCCGTTGAAGCCGCCAATTACCTGAAAACATTGCAAAGCGGATACTTAAAGGGTGTATTCTACCGAAAGGAATTAGGCGACATAGACCTGTTCTGGGGAAATGAAAAGGGCGGGCTTGCCCATATCATTGACAAACACATCATCAAGCACTCCGATTTCCCGTCTGTCGAAACAGCCATCGAAACTATCGATGATGCCATTTCGACAGGTAAAATCATCCAACAACCTAACAGCAGGATTGCCTTTGTAAAAGACGGCAACCGTGTCGTTGTCGAAAGAACGCTTGAGGGCAGTTGGGTCGTTACCGCTTTTGACGAATCAAAAAAACTGAAAGAGAAAAAAAGAAGCGAGGAAGATGCCACACGTTTGCACCAAGACATCTTTGGAAAGGAGAATGGAGAACTTGTATCTCCCAACTCTGCTTCTTCTACCGGCAAAGGTACGGCAAATGTTTCACATACGCAAGCCCCAACGCAAAAATCCTCTCTTCCCGCCGCCGAAAAGGCAGCCGACACCCAACGCCTTGAGCAAGAGCGGCGTGAACGCATACTGCGGGAGGGGACGAGTTTTGACAAAGCCTTTGGCTTGGTCGCTCCCAAAGACATTACCTCTCCGCAACAGATAACCGACAATATACAGGCAATAGTGGAGGGGCTTGCGCTCGCCGAGAAAGCGTTGGGCGAGAAAGGCAATAGCAATGCCGCAGACACAACGCACCCGTTGCACGATTTCAGCGGGTGGGTGTATGGCGAGGGGCATAACGCCAACGCACAGCACCAGATAGAGGGCTACCTCACGGCGTTGGATGTATTAGACCCTGCCATTACCAACGAGTGGCAGAAACAAACAGGACTAAAGACCTACGGCGACCTGCGCAAGTATGTAGAGAAAATCTATAACAAAGCCAAAGCCGCCCAAATAAACGACCAAACGCTGCTGTCAGAAAATGAGTCTCTTTCCGCAAACCAAATAGTCGATGAGGTTAATAAAACTCTCGGCACGTACTACTCGATAGACGACGGCAAGATTACCGACGAACAACTGTCCGAGTTGCAAACTCTGTACGCCGATTGGCAGAATAGCGCAGAGGCAGACAAGGATAAGAACTTGTCGCGGTTAAAACAGAAAGTACAAGACATACAATACGCACAAGAGATGTCGGTGCAGGACATGCCCGCGCTGACCGCTCGCATAAACGACATATTAGGCGACTATGCGAGCCGCAAAATGGCTTTCCTGCAAGTAAAGGAACTCTTGAACAGGAATGTCGAATTGGCGAAAAAGTTTCTCGACGAACACAACATTAAAACTCTGAACGAGTTAAAGACGTGGTGCGGGAAACAGCAGAACAAACTGCGCGCAGGCAATGGGAAGCAACTCCGTAAGGCAAGAGCGCAAATAGCCGTAGACCACATGCTCGATATGGCTCAACAAGCCGCTATCGACGAAAAGGAGAAACAGCGCGTCGATGCCTTTGTCGAAAAGATGACGGGCAAAGGCGTACACCTTGTACAGGACGCACGCCAACTGCCGCACGACGAGAACACTGCCTACCGAGCCATAAAGAGCGGATTAAGGGTGATGGGCTGGTTCAACCCCAAGACGGAGCAAGTCTATATCTACACACCAAACGCCCGCAACTACGACGAGGTAATGCGTACCCTGCTCCACGAGTTCGTGGCGCACAAGGGACTGCGTGATATGCTTGGTGCAAAAGAGTTCGACAAACTCTGCCGCAACGTGTGGAAGATGATGCCGTTCGAGCAACGTGTGCAGTTCGCTGTATATGTTAAACAGCGCATACCCGTAGGCACGCGCGCCATGCAGGACTACATAGCGCAACTATCGCCATACGACATCGCCAAACTACTCGGCGACGAAAAGACGCAGTTGGCAGCCGCCGACGAATATATGGCACACTTTGCCGAGAAAGGTGTAACAAAGCAAAACCGTTCCATTTGGCAACAGATAGCCGATGCCATACGCAAAATGCTGCGTAAGATGGGCTTCGACGTGAAACTGCAAGACCGCGACATCGCACGGCTGCTCTACGAAAGCCGAAACCGACTGACACAAGACATGACGTTGGAGGAGATGGTAGAGGCGGCAGTCAAACTCAACGCCCCGACCAACGGCTTTAAGCAGACACCCAAAAACACATCACTCGACGATGTGCTGTTCAGCATAAAAGTCAATCACAACTCACCGTTCCTGCTAAAACGGGCTGACGGCTCGTTCATCGATAAAGAGACGGGCGAGCGGCTCGGCTTTGACCATCGGTTTATGGGCAAGGGCGAGGGTGCGCAAGTACACGGCTGGGGCAGTTATTTCAGCGTGAACGACTTGAGAAAGTATAGCGAAAACGGACAGGCTCGCCTCCAACCAAACGAACAGTACAGTGCCGAAAATTGGTTTGACCACGACAAAATAACCGCCATAAAGCCCAATGGATGGGCGGTGGCGAAAATCGCAACGGCGAATTTCGAGCGCACAGGCACTCCTATCTACGAATATCTGCAAAGCACGATTGATGAATTAAAGAAAGCCGCAGACGAGTACAGAGCCGACGGGAACGTGAAAGCCGCTGAAAATACGGAAAAAGACCTTTCATTGTACGAGGCTGCTTTGGCTGGCTACACAGGCTACAATCTTGGTCGCCACCACTACGACGTGGAAATACCCGACAACGACGGCACAAACTACTTGGAGAAACAACTACTCTATCGCGGCGAAAAACGCGAAGCACTGCTCGACAAGATAGAAAAAGCCCTTGTACAACAAGGCTTCGACCTCGACAAGGAATATCACCACAAAGCATCGTGGAACGAGTGGCGCGAGCGTCTTCGGACAAATCCCAAATTTGACACCACCACAGGCGAGGACATATACGATAAAGTATCGAACATGTTCGAATCTTGGGACGGCGACGAAGAGGCAAGCAAACTGCTGAAAAAGGCTGGCATTGTGGGCATACACTACTTTGGCAGACAAGACGGCGAGTGCTACGTTATCTTCGACGAGAACGATGCCACCATCACCGACCACACGCTGTTTAGCATTGCTGCATC
>CAVKQB010000018.1:0-34610 GCA_963658575.1 Leyella stercorea
ATTGATTAAATAATTGGAAATTAGATAATTGAATAATTAAAAAGTCTTTGCTCTCTCACCTATAACCTATAACCTCTAACCTTTTGTTTTGCA
Organism: Leyella stercorea; assembly: GCA_963658575.1. Classification (GTDB taxonomy): domain Bacteria; phylum Bacteroidota; class Bacteroidia; order Bacteroidales; family Paludibacteraceae; genus W0P28-013. Next base: position 94 of record CAVKQB010000018.1, read on the forward strand.
ACTAATTCTTCGCTTACTCGCAAAATGCCACGCGTGGGCGCACATCGCGGTCGAGCGGCGACAGGAAACGCAGTTGCACAGGCAGTAGCCATTTTCCTATTTTTTGTGCCAGAGTAGGCTCTTCGTCGGGGATTTCGAGCGTCGCGAGTTGCCGCAAATCGTCGGTCGAGACGGCGTAATAGTTTTTGCTGTGCAGCGACGTGATGCACAGTGTCCAATCGCACAGATTGCCGATGATGGAGAGCGATTCGCAAGTCGGGTCGAAAGGCGGAATATCGATTTTGCGCAATGCGTAGGTACCCGCTTCGAGCATGAAAAACCGTTGTTGCGCATCGCTGACGAACGCCAGCGCGCGGCGGTCGCGAAACTCGGTAACGAACAGATGGCGCACCTCGACGCCGTCGGGCAGGGCGATGGCACGCACATAGGGGCGACCACGCTGCATTTTCAGATTGAAAAGTTTCCCCGCAGCATCGACGATGAGATAGCCATTGTCGTACTCCTTGCGGTTGGTGCCGTTACCAGCCACAATGCGGGCAGGAAACGCAAAGCCTTTCTTTTGCAACATCTGCGTGAAGCGGTCGCTTTTGTCGCGATTCACGGCATTGGAAGCCATATCGACAAACTCGATGCCATCGGCAGTGATGCGAAACACATCGTCGGGCATCTGCAAATCGACGCGCCCCGACATCGATTCGAGCAACGGATAGAGCGCGATTTGATGGCGGTTCACATCGCTCGGCGACGTGCGGAAATTGAAATTCGAGGTCTGAATCACCCGTGGATTGACCGCCACGCCACAGAGCGAATCGGGCAAACGTCCGTCGGCCATGAGTTGGCGGTAGTAGAACGCCGGCAGAATGCTGTCGAACTGCGCTTCGGTGTAGGCGTTTCCGCGGCCATCGGTGTAGTGCATGATGCCGTCGCGGCTCTGTGCCTGCACAAAATCGCCCGCCAGCGAACTGTAGAGCGTAAAAGGCGTTTTCGCCGAGCCGTCGGTAGCGAAATGATACGCCCACGGCACTATCCATGCGACCAATGCCACGCACACGGCGCACAAAAACAGGCGACCGCCGAGCAGCAGATATTTTTCGAGATTGTTCATAAATTTTAGTGTGAAAGTGTGAAAGTGTGAAAGTGTGAAAGTGTGAAAGTGTGAAAGTGTGAAAGTGAGAAAGTATGAAAGTTTATAAAGTGTGTAAAGTGAAAAGTCTATAAAATGTTTGGGAATTTGCAAATTTGATGATTTGGGGATTTGATGATTTGGGGATTTGGTTATTTGAAAATTGATTGGATAATTGGAATTTGAGTAATTAGATAATTTTCTTGCTACTTGTGTCTTGTATCTTGCTACTGAAAATTTATTGATTTGGTTTAATTTGTCAATTTTTCATTGTCAATTATCAATCATCAATTGTCAATTAAAAACACTCCTCACTCCTAATTCCTAATTCCTAACTCCTAATTGCTAATTACTCACTGCTAACTAAAATTACTCTTTGCCGTCTTTGAAGCGTTTGACCGACAAGACCGGCAAAAGCAGGCTGAGCAGTGCGAAAGCCGCGAGCCACGGCACGAAAGCGTTGTAGGCTTCGGGCGTATCGGAGAGGAAAAAGATGCGCATGCAAGCCGCCGCCACCAAACCATCGACCAAGCGCATGCGCCACGTCGGTTCCAAGCAGACCCACGCGCCAAACGCATAGGCCGCCACGCCAGCCACAAACCACGGCAACGCCGTCAGTACGATGTGCGTTACCATTTCGGGGGCGAACCAGCGTGCCAGGCCGATATGCAACATCAGCAGACAGCAGGCAAACAGCGCCACAAGTGCCAGCGCACCGAAAGTCAGCATTTCGGCCACGGAGCGCAAATAGTGTTGCGGCAGATGCAGCGTGAGTTTCAGGCGTTTTTGCTGCATTTCGGGCACAAACTGCACGGCTGCGGCGCACAACCCAACGATGAGCGGCACAAAACGCAAAAGTTGTATGAACACGGCATCGCGCGTGAGCACCACTTCCCACAGGTGCGCCGCGCCTTTGAGTGTGAGCAGTCGCTGCACGTTGAACAGCACATAGGCGCACAATACGCCCAGTACCACGATGGTCACGCCATAGAACCAGCGTGTTTTTATCCATTCCTTGTAAAACATTTTCATTCGCGTTATTTTTTCGTGCTTCGCACGGTTTTTAATTATTTGAAGATTTGAAAATTGTTTTCCGTGCTGCGCACGTTTCTCGTTGTTTCTCAAAATTGCTATCGCAATTTTTGTTTCTAATGTTTCTGTGGATTTGGTTATTTGTTGATTTGGAGATTTGATTAAATAATTGGAAATTAGATAATTGAATAATTAAAAAGTCTTTGCTCTTTGTTCTTCATTCAATACTTGCCTGTCAGGCCGATGAAGGCATCTTCGAGCGATACGCGCTGCCCTGTGAAATTGGCGTACGGCACGCCCTTGTCGTGCAACTGCGCCTGTATGGCATCGGCATCGGCAAAGGAGCCAAACTCGGCCTTACCGTGAAAAACCGACGGATTGTAAACGCCGTCAAGCGCGGGCAAGGTTTGGCCTTCGCCAAGCAGGTCGAAATTGTACTGGCGGTACGTTTCGAGCAGTTCGTCCACCGGTTTTTGCAGCAAAATCCGCCCATAATCCATCATGATGCAGTCGTCGATGAGGCGTTCCATATCCTGAATGATGTGCGACGTGAGGAAAACGGTTTTGCCTGCACTCTTCACGAAATCGCGCAGATAATCGATGAACAGACGGCGGTAGCCAGGATCGAGTCCGAGCGAGAAATCGTCGAGAATGAGCAGTTCGGGATTCTGCGCCATCAGCAGTCCGAGCGCCACTTGCGACCGCTGTCCGCACGACATGCGCGAGATTTTTTGGTGCGGCGCGACGTGCAACAACGCCATCACGTCGTAGTAGACCGACCGCTGCCATTTGGGGTAGAAACGCGCATAGAAGCGTTCGATCTGTTCGATGGTCATGAACGTGTACTGCACATGCCCTTCGATGAGCAGACCGATGTTTTGGCGCAGTGCGGGATCCATCGTCAAGATGTTCTGCCCGAAGATGCGGCATTCGCCGCTGCGCGGTTTCAGAAATCCGCTCAAGATGTTGATGGTGGTGGTTTTGCCCGTGCCATTTTTGCCGAGAAGTCCCAAAATGCGGCCTTTCGGCACGGTGAAGTTGAGATTTTCGTAGATGCGGCGACGGCCGTAGTAGTGTGTCAGGTTGATGCACTCGATCATAATCGATTATTTTCTAAATCAGCATAAAATGCAGTGGCTGGACGATATTAAGCAGTTTGGTTATTTGGTTATTTGGTTATTTGGTTATTTGGTGAGTCCGTTGGAGGCATTTTTTTGTTTTTTTGTTTTTATCGTTCATTTCTTTTGACGACCAAAAGAAACGAACCAAAGAAAAGTCGCCAGCTGGGGCGCGAGCGTTGCCAAAAATTGGCGGTTTTGGTTTCGGCGGCATTAAAACTCGCTTCGCTCAAACACTAATGCCGCTTTCTCGAAACACAAAACCTGATTTTTGACACTCGCCGCCCAATGCTGGATTTCTTTTTTAGAGCCAAGAACATAGAATAAAGAGCAAGGACAATTGGGTGCGAACAATTCTTAATTCGCTGCGCGCATTTTTTCTCCGCTCGGCATAGTTCAAACAAGTTTGGCACTGCTCTCGCTTACCGAAAAAATTCTTAATTATTAATTCTTAATTGGTATTAACCCCCTCCGTCGCTACGCTCCTCGTCCCCCTATCCTCGCTGCGCTCGGCAGAGGGACAGAATCGAATCATTGAATTATTGACTTATTGAATGATCGAATTTTCAATTTGGAATTTGGAATTTGAAATTGCGGCTCCGCCGCATCACTCCTAACTCCTCACTCCTAATTTCTAATTTTTCTTGCTACTTGCTACTTGTGTCTTGTGTCTAATTTTTAATTAAATCAGCATAAAAAGCAGCGGCAGGGCGATGCCGAGCAGCAGTTCTACGCCGCCCCAGCCCCACAGGCCGTGTTTGCCGCGCAACATCAGCAAGCCGGTGAGAATGACGACTATCATGGTGCAGGCGAAAATGTCGGAAAAGACCGTCCATGCGCTGCCCGGATTGTAGTGCAGTCGGCTGAGCGCGCCCAAAATCGGACGGCGGCGCACACGTTCGTAGGTAACGTGACCGGTCGGCAAATCGACCACCACGTTCGAGCCGCTTTTCAGAAAAATTTTCAGCGTGCTATCGTTCGGGAAATAGTGCTTCGTGTAGTTGTCCTCCTCGTCGATGCTGCGCAAAATGAGGCCGATAATCGCCTGTTGGTCAATCAGTTGGCGCGACGGAAGCGGTGTATCGAGCGTGTAGTTGCGCACGTTCACATCGTATTGGCTGTTGAACGTGCTTTTGTGGTTCAGCGCGATACCCGACACGGCATAAACCAGCAGCATGCCAGCAAAAAGGTACGACAAATCGCGGTGTAGCAGTCGGCACCATTTTCTAAACGTGTTCATTATTCGGCAATTTTATAATCGACAGCATCGACGTGGTAGAACGAGAGATAATCTTTGCCCTCGTTGGTTTGCCGCTCGGCGATGCGTGCGCGAAAGTCGGCAATGCGGCCTTCGGGCGTGTTGGCCGTCTCTTGGCGTGCCTTTTTCTCGGTGTCGCAACCGGCTGCGCCGTTGTTGCCGTGTTCCTCGGCTGTGCGTGCGGCCAACTGCGCCTCCCAACGTTGCAGGTAGGCCTCGTCGATGCGGTCTTCGCGCAGCACGCCCGTAACGGTTACGATGTGGTTCACGCATTCGGGTTTGAAACTGCCGAGCGATGCACTTTCGACGCGGATAGTCTGTGTGTCGTCGCTGCCCATCAGGAAGATTTTGCGGCCAGCGTGTTTGCAGATGTGCGTGCAGACGCCTTCGAACGTAACGGTGTCGCCCACGAGGCTGTCGGCATTGGCCAGCAGGTCGTCCACTTGGAGCGTGGCGGGCGCGGCGGCATCGGAATGTGCGTTTTTGGTGGCGTTGCCGCAAGCCGTGCAGAGCATCGCTGCAGCCAAGAGTGAAAGAAAATAAATGGATTGTTTCATGAGTGTGAAAAAGTGTGAAAGTATGAAAGTGTGAAAGTGTGAAAGTGTGAAAGTGAGAAAGTATGAAAGTATGAAAGTGTGAAAGTGGAAAGTTAGAACGCGCTGAGAATCACAGATTGACGGATTCAATGATTCAATAAGTCAATAATTCAATGATTTAATTTGTAGGGACGTGGCGTGTCGTGTCCGCTGGTGGCGTTGTTTTTTTGTTTTTGGGGATTTGGAAATTTGGAAATTTGGAATTTTTGGTATTATTCATTCTTAATTAAAATTGAACCCCTCCGCTTCGCTCGTCCCCTTGCAAAGGGGACAGGTTCGCGCCCAACACCTCCGCTTAATTCTTAATTATTAATTATTCATTCTTAATTAAATTCAACCCCCTCCGTCGCTTCGCTCCTCGTCCCCCTATCCTCGCTGCGCTCGGCAGAGGGACAGAATCACATTCAATAATTTATTGACTTAATAACTTATTGACTCCGCAATCCGTCAATTTTTCATTGTCAATTATCAATTGTCCATCGTCAATTAAAACACTCTTCACTCCTAATTCCTAAATCCTAAATCCTCACTATCTATAATCTATAATCTATAACCTATAACCTCTCAACTTTTGTCAAATGCGGCTTGGCTGCATTACTTCACAACGACTTTGTGTATTGTGCTGCCGACGCTGACCATATAGATGCCCTGCGGCAGGGTGCGCGTTTCGTAGTCGTTTGCGGCCGTAAAGTTAGCGATATTTTGGCCAAGTGCAGTGAAAATGCGCACATTTTCGCCTTCGGCACCGGCAATTGTCAGTGTGTTGTAGGCGGCGTAGATTTGCACAGCGTTGTCGTTGGCAGTTTCGATGGCGGTAACGGGGCCGTCGTCTTTTTTAATGGTAGTAAAGTTGCGGCCGGGGAAGGTGAAGCACGACACTACGCTATACCAAGAGCCACTATCGGTGGGTTTGAAAGTCTCTTCGGAACCGAGCCACGAAATGGCTATACTCTTACTTGCGCGGCTTACTGCTACGAGTGTATCACCCTTGGCGGCACAAGCATAAGCGGTAGCCATACCGCCACCCAAAACAAGGTTGTACGTCGCGCCAAGTTCGAGGTTTTTGTTGTACGCATCGAGGAATATCGCTGGTGTGCTCCAGTCATAGCCATAAGCGAAAACGCTGTCGGCGGTGGCAATGACATTGTTTATCTTCACCATTTTTGTTTCTCCCGCTTTGAGCAGTCCGTTCACACCTGCGCCCGTAGCGGGGTCGAGTTCCAAAATAAAGCCTTCATACACCTTCGTGCTCGAGTTTAATGCCATCGATTCAGAAACCGTCAGAGCCGCGTTCGAAGTCGAGTTAGTGATGCCGCCCGAAATGAACAAGCGGCTGTTGTCGCTGCTCAATGCGAGGTCCTCCAACTGCACGGTTTTGTTGACATTGTTCTGCACCAGCCAGTCGGCTTGCAGCGTGGCCGCATCGACACGAGCGGAGATGATGGCCGCATTGTCGGCCGTAGGCGTGAGGGTTTTGCCGCCAAACGAAACGGCATCTTTGGAGGAATTGGGCTGCAAGGTTCCGGCCAGATAGAGTTTGCCGCCATTGCAGCGCACGTTTTGGAAATAGTCTTGGGTGGATGCGCCTGTTGTGCACGCATGGTTGTTGTAGCTCAAATCGCTGTTCAGCTTAAGCAGAAAGGCGTTGCCGGCGGCGTACTGCGAGTTGCCGTTCCACGTATCGGTGTTGTGGTGTGCGATGGTCGTCTCGTCGATGACCAAGTCGCGGCGCAGGCGGCCTACCACGTAGAGGTTGCCGTTGCCGTCTTCGGCAGCATCGTAGAAGTAGAAGCCGTCGGTCGTTTTGGCCGTTTGGTCGGCGGCTTTAGGAGCGGCCGACCAGTCGCACTTCAGCAGGTTTGTCTTCGCGATTTTGCCGTTGGCATTCACTTTCACGAGCAACGGTTGGTATGTACGGGCATAATCAGCGTCGTCGGCCATCACATAGTCGATGGTTGTTTTCGCGCCATTGGCATCGACAAGCGTAACAAGCACCGTGCTATCGCCGCCTTCGGACGTTATCGTCGGGCGCAATTTCAGTGCCAGAAACGCGCCGCCATCGGTTGTAGGCGTAAAACCACTGCCGGCAATGAACACTTCGCCAGCGTTGCTGTAAACGCTCCACAGCAAATTGCCTTGGAGGTCGTGTTTTGTCAGCAAAAAGTTCGACAAACCGGCCGACGAAGAACCCGTATAGGCACTACCTGTGTAGGTCTGGTTCATGAAAGTAGTTTGGTCGGGAGTTGCCCCTATAGAGCCAAAAATAGCCAATTCGAAAATGCCGCCCGAAGCGTTGATCTTCGCATCGTAGATTTGGGTTGTACCAGCGGGAGCAACCAATTCCTCATGCCAGTTGAGCGTTACGTTTTGCGCCTGTGCGCCCACGAAAGCGGCAGCAGCAAGCACGACAGAGAGTAGTTTTTTTGTTTTCATAATTTTATTGTTTTTTGTTAGAATTTTCGGAAGAACATTTTCACGCCGCAAAATTACGGCAAGCCCATCGGCGCGGCAATCCCTATTTGTGATGATTTTTCGGAGGAGAAAAATCCCCATTTTGTGGTATTTCGCACAATGGAAAGCGGCATTACCTTTGTCGTGCCATGCAAAAAGCGGTTGCTATACTATTTATGGTGTGTTGCGTGCTAACGACAAACGCTGCTAACACACTCACTATCAGGCTGTTCGACAAATCGACGAAGCAGCCTGTGGCCGATGCTGCCGTGTATGCCCAAGACGACGGAGGCACACTCATCGGCACCATCAGCGACGACAACGGCACAGCGCATCTGCGGCTCGACGACGGCACGCACACCATATTCGTTTCGCACATACAGTACAATCCGCTGCAAAGTGCCATCGTGCTGCGCAGCGACACCACGTTGGTAGCTTTCGTGCAGAGCAACACGCGCCAACTGCAGGAGGTGGTAGTTACCGCTTCGGAATCGAAGAAAATCAGTTCGGTTTCGACCATCGGGCGCGATGCCATGAGCCACCTGCAGCCCACCAGCCTGAACGACCTTGTGGAACTGCTGCCGGGCGGCATAGCGCAAACGCCCACGCTCACGCAAGCCAACACCATCGCCCTACGCGAGACCGGCACGCTCGGCTCGAACGGCCAGAAGACACAAAACGCCAACTACACCACCAATGCGCTCGGCACGCTGTTCGTGGTGGACGGCGCGCCCATCAACACCGATGCCAACCTGCAATATGCCGCCGGCGGCTCGACCGACATCGACCAGCAACGCGACATCACCAACCGAGGCGTGGACATGCGCACCATCAGCACCGACGACATCGAAAGCGTGGAGGTGATTCGCGGCATTCCGTCGGTGGAATACGGCAACCTGACCAGCGGCGTGATGAACATCAAGAAGATACGCAAGCCGACCAAACTCAACGCACGCTTCAAAGCCGACGACAAAAGCCAACTTTTCGCCATCGGCAAAGGGTTTGCGCTCGATTCGGCACAGAAAAACGTGATGAACGTCGATGGCAGCCTGCTCAACGCCTACGCCGACATACGCAATCCGCTCGAAAACTACAAGCGTGCCAACGTGTCGGTGCGCCTCACAAGCGACCTGACGGCAGCCCGCACCACATGGCGTTTCACGCCGTCGGCCGACTACACCGGCTCGTTCGACAACTACAAAACCGACGAAAATCTGAGTTACGGCGGCATCAACACGTTCAAATCGACCTACCACAAAATAGCGATTGGCAGCGGCATGCGCGTTACGCCCAACGACGGCAAATACTTCAAAAGTGCGCATCTGAACGTGCAGGCCACGCAGCAATTCGACCGCCTCGACCGCCAAGTGCTGGTTGCGCCCACGCGCGTGGGCATTGCGCCGAGCAGCACCGAGCCTGGCGAGTACGATGCGCACCTATTGTTCGGTCAATATGTGGCCAACTACCAAGTGGACGGCAAGCCATTCACAGCGTTTGCCAAGGCTTCGGCCGATTTCGATTTCGATGCGCAACACATACGCAATGCGCTGAAATTCGGCGTAGAATGGAATCTGTCGAAAAATTTCGGGCGAGGACAGATTTACGATTTGGCACATCCGCTATCGGCCAGCGGCTGGGGCACACGCCCACGCGCCTACAACACCATTCCGGCGTTGCAAACGCTGGCCTTTTATGCGCAGGACTACATCACGGCGCACGCCGGCAATCACACGTTCGACGCACGGCTGGGTGTGCGCGGTACAGCCATGCCAGGTTTGGACAAACGCTACGCCATTCACGGTCGGTGCTACATCGACCCGCGCATCAACCTGCAATGGACGCCGCCCACGTTGGGCGAAAAGCAGTGGAAAATGTCGCTCTCGGGCGGCATCGGCTGGACGACACGCATGCCAACACTCAACTACCTCTATCCCGACCCAAACTTCGTGGACATCATACAACTCGGGTTCTACAGCCAGACAAATCCCGAACAGTACAGCCGCTACAACATTGTGAGTTACAAGCAAGATGCCACCAACTACGACCTGCAACCAGCACGCAACCGCAAATGGGAGGTACGCGCCGACTTCGAAGTGGCTGGCAACCGCCTGTGGGTCTGCTTTTTCGACGAGCGCATGTCGTCGGGATTCCGCTACACGAACCAATACAGCGTGTTCGCATACAAAAGTTACGACGCTTCGGGCATCAACAGCGCCACACTGACCGACAAACCCGACCTGAACACCCTACCCTACGAGACCAAGCAAAAATTGGACGGTTACCGTTTTGTAGAAAACGGCAGCAAACAAAACAAAATCGGCGTGGAATGGGAATTTTCGTCGTGCCGCATCAAACCGCTGCGCACAGCCATACGGTTCAGCGGCGCGTGGTTTCGCAGCACCTATGTCAATAGCCGCCCGATGTACTACACCATGAGCAGCGTGGTCGATGGCGTGATAATTGCCGACAACTACGTGGGATTGTACGATTGGAACGACGGACGCGTGAACGAGCAACTCAGCACCAATCTGCTGTTCGACACGCAAATACCCGAATGGGGGCTGATATTCTCGACTTCGGTGCAAGCCATGTGGTTTGTGGCCACGCAACGCCTGCCGCAAAACGGCACACCCACACAGTACCTATCGGCCGAAGACGGCGCGCTGCACGACTACACCGCCGAAGCCGTTGCCGCCAATCCGCTGCTGCAACACCTTATTTACCATGTGAGCGATGCGGCGTTCGAGCGTTACACCATTCCGCCAGCCATCTATGTCAATCTGAAAATCACGAAAAACATCGGCCAATGGCTCAGCATGTCGCTGTTTGTGAACAAACTGATAGACTACACGCCCGATTTCACGCGCAACGGCGTACTCATCAGGCGCAACGAATCGCCCTATTTCGGCATGGAAATGACATTCAAAATCTGAAACAAAACAATACGACTATGAATAGAAAATTAAGCAAAACACTGTGCATTGCGCTGCTCGCGCTCGTCTGTGCTGGCTGCAAGAACGAAACACCGCAACTTGCCCACGCCACCGACAGCATCGACGTAATCTACCCCGACGGACTCAAAATTCTGTCAAAACGGAACGAAACGCTGAGTTTCGTCAACCGCTCGACGGGCGACACCACCACCGTAGCACGCGGCGAAAAGGCAGAACTGCTCGACGGGCTGTACGACTGCCACTATGCGGCGCACATCGCCTACGACAACGACGGCGCAACCGTCGAAGGCGACCTCTACGGCAGTGCTACATCGCAGAAAATCAGCGGCGACCCGCACTTCAGCATCACCGCCTACCTGTTTGCCTCGAACGACGACTTCATCTTCGAGGAGATATTTTTCACCGGCACGCTGCAGCCGTCGGGCAAAAAGTACAACGGCGACGATTTCGTGAAAATCTACAACAACACCGACCACGTTCTGTACGCCGATGGCCTCGCGCTGGTAGAATCGAAATTCACTTCGACACAAAAATGGGACTACACGCCCGACATTCGAAAAGACACCATGACCATTCAGGCACTCTACATCGTGCCGGGCAACGGCAAAGACCACCCCGTGCAACCAGGCGAAAGTTTTATCTTGTGCGACGTGGGCATCGACCACCGCACAGCCAACCCCAACTCGTTCGACCTGAGCCACGCCGACTACGAATGGTACGACATCTCGACCAGCCCAAGCAACATGGATATCGACAGCGAAACCGTGCCAAACCTCGACAAATGGTACTGCTACACGCTCAGTTTCTGGATTCTGCACGACCGCGGATTCAAATCGTACGCCTTGGCGCGCATTCCCATCGACAAAGAGACCTATCTGACCGACTATCTGTACACGTTCAACTACACGATGCACCTGCCGGCTGGCGATTTTCCCATGGAACAGACGGCCTACAAACTGCCTAACGCATGGATTGTGGACGGCGTGAACTGCAGTGTCGAGGCTGTGCGCGAATGGAACATTCTGCCACCCAACATCGATGCTGGCTGGACGCACTGCGGCACCATCGACAAAGACGCAACACGCTACTTCAAAAGTGTGCGCCGCAAAATGCTCTACCTCACCGACGACGGTCGCCGCGTGCTGAAGGACACGAACAACTCGTCGGCCGACTTCAACAGCGAATGCACGCCGTCCATCGTCGAAGAGCAAGGCACCGCCATCGATGCCAACGGCACTCTGGCCACACAACGCACCTACGACGGCGTTACGCCCATCGAAACAGAAGAATGAACCGATTTGCCGACATAAAAACACGCCGCAACGCACTCGTGACCGCCCTGCTGTGCGCACTGACAGCCCTGCCTGCCATAGCGCGCACCAACGACAGCGTGCCAGCCATCGGTCGGCAAAACGCTGCGTTCCGCTCCGAACGGCTCTTCGCCACGAAAAGTTACGAAAATCCAGCCCTGCGGCAATGGCTGTTCGACCAATCGCTGACACAGGTCGCACTCGGCGGAGAGTGGAGCCGCCAGCACGAAAGCCTTGTGCCACAAGAGGGCGATGGCGGTTACGGCGGCAACATCGGCGTAACCACCTTCCGACTGACCAAACGCGGTGCCGTATGGGGAAACGCTTCGTTCGAAATCGGCCGAACAAACAACGTCTTCTTCAACGAAACGAGCGACTACCGTCTGCTTGCGCCATACGTTGTGGCCGACACCGTGGGCGGCGACCTGCACGCGCAAAACTATCGATTTGGCGGCGGTTTTGCACTGCGCCTGCCCAAAAACTTCAGCATCGGCTTAGATGCCGTCTACCGCGCCAACATCGTCTACCGGCAAATCGACCCACGCCCGAAAAATCTAGTTACCGACCTGCAACTCAATCTCGGTGCGGCCTACTCCACCCCCAACGGCTACCGCATCGGGCTGAACGCCAAAGGCGGCCGCTACAAACAGACCAACAGCATGAAGTTTTTCAGCGAATTGGGCGTGCCAAATGTCGTGCATCTCACCGGACTCGGCACGCACTACTACCGTTTTCAGGGCAGCAACTACGAATCGTACTACAAAGGCTATACCGCGGGCGGCGGATTCGGTCTGCAACCGCAAAACAGCGGCTGGCACGCTGCCGCCGACTACACATTCCGCACGTTCGAAAAGGTCATCTCGTCGCTCAACGAACTGCCGATGGCACGCTGCAACGAACACAAAATCGCCAACGAATGGGCTTACATGCACAAAGGCACGACATTTTGGGGCGCAAAACTGACCGCCGACTACACACGACGAATCGGCACCGAGAACCTGTTCGACGATGCCACCGACAACATCTATCCGCAGATAGGCAGCATTCGGCAATACACAAGCGACGATGTCGCCGCCTACCTCGCAGCCATCTACGGCCAGCGCAACGAGCAACGCGAATGGGCTGTTGCACCGCAAATAGGCTACCTGCGCCACGACGAACGCTACTTTTTTCCAGCGCAAAATTTGCAGTTCGACCACCTTGCCGTGGCTGCCAGCGGACGTTATGCCGCTACGTGCGGGCGTTGGCGCATCGACAGCAGCCTGCGCGGCGCATTTTTCGCCAATGTGACGCACCATCTGGCACTCTCCGAGCCCCAATCGGTTTGGCAAACGCCATTCGTGCAGACGTTCGACAACCTGTCCCAGAATTTTGCCCAAATCGATGCTCGCCTGCATGTGACCTACGCTTGGCGCACCGACTTTGCGCTGTTCGCCCGCGTGGGCTACACCCTCGGCCTCTACCGCCACGCCCACAACTACACCAACACCCTCGAAGCCGCCATAGGCGTAGCGTTTTGAACGCACCGCAAACGGGTTATTTGAAGATTTGAAAATTTGAAAATTTGAAGATTTGAAGATTATTATTCATTCTTCATTCTAAATTCTTAATTCTAAATTCTAAATTAAGAAAAAAATCCCCATTTTGCGGTATTGCACGGCTGGGCGGCATTTTGTAATTTTGTATCGAGAAAAAAGATAGGATTCGATGGACGCAAGAAGCACTTTGGCCGATATGCCCACGCACACACGCTGCGTGATAGCCAAGGTTCACGGGCACGGCGGTTTCCGCCACCGCATTTTGGAACTCGGTTTTGTGAAGGGCGAAACAGTAACGGTGCTGAAAAACGCGCCGCTACTCGACCCCATCGAATACCAAATAATGGGGAGCCACGTGTCGCTGCGCCGCGCCGAGGCCGCCAACATCGAGGTGGTGTCGCTCGAAGAGGGTGCGCACCCCGACAACATCTACCACGGCACGCTCGAAGAGCATGTGGCGCACGAAGCCGACGAACTGAGCAAACAGATTACCGTGGCATTGGTGGGCAACCCCAACTGCGGCAAAACATCGTTTTTCAACCACGCCACAGGTCTGCGCGAGAAGGTGGGCAACTACAGCGGCGTTACGGTCGATGCCAAGATGGGCGTTTTCACACACCGAGGCTACACCATCAATCTGGTCGATCTGCCTGGCACCTACTCGCTCACCGAATACACGCCCGAAGAACTTTACGTGCGCGATTTCATCGCCAAGCAGCAGCCCGATGTGGTGCTGAACATCGTAGATGCGGGCAATCTGGAGCGCAATCTGTTTCTCACCACGCAACTCATCGACCTGAACCCGCGCATGGTGATGGCACTGAACATGTACGACGAACTCGAAAAATCGGGCGATAGGCTCGACCACCAAAGTCTGTCGCGTATGCTCGGATTCCCCATCGTGCCTGTGGTGGCCAGCACGGGGCGCGGCATCGACGATGTGCTGGAAAACATCGTGCGTGTGTACGAAGACCAGAAAGGCGCATCGAAACATATTCACATCAACTACGGCGAAAACGTGGAAAAAGCCATCGTTATCGTCAAAAATCTAGTGGAGGCCAACGGCCCGATAAGCGGTGCATTTTGCGGCCGCTACATCGCCATCAAACTGATTGAAAACGACAGCGTTACGCAACGCGAAGTGGCCAACCTGCCCAATTACGCCGAGATAAAAGCCACAGCCGACAAATGCCGCAGCGACATCGAGCACGAGTACGGCGACGACATTTCGAGCATCATCTCCGACCTGAAATACGGATTCATACGCGGCGCGCTCAGCGAGACACTCACACGCGCCAGCAACGACAAACACCGTTTGGCCTATGCGCTCGACACCGTGCTGACCAACCGTTGGCTCGGATTTCCCGTGCTGCTGCTCTTCATGTGGATAATGTTCCAAGCCACATTCACGCTCGGAGCCTATCCGCAGGAATGGCTCGAAATGGGCATCGATGTGCTGGGACGCTGGATTGGCACGCTGCTGCCCGCAGGCATGCTGAACGACCTCGTGGTCGATGGCATCATCGCTGGCGTGGGCGGTGTGCTGGTGTTTCTGCCCAACATACTCATTCTGTTTCTGTTCATCTCGCTGCTCGAAGACACGGGCTACATGGCGCGCGCCGCTTTCATCATGGACAAACTGATGCACCACATCGGGCTGCACGGCAAGTCGTTCATTCCCTACATCATCGGATTTGGCTGCGGTGTGCCGGCCATCATGGCCACACGCACGCTCGAAAACCGCAAAGACCGCATACTCACCATACTCACTGTGCCGTTCATGAGTTGTTCGGCGCGACTGCCAGTCTATCTGCTGCTCGTTTCAGCCTTTTTCGACAATCATCAGGCACTTGTGCTGATGAGCATCTACCTGATTGGCATCGTTGTGGCCATCGTTACCGCCACGGTGCTGAACAAGACCGTGTTCAAAAACGCCAGCGACCAGTTTGTGATGGAGTTGCCGCCCTACCGCATTCCGACCATGCGCAACACGCTGATACACATGTGGGACAAAAGCGCGCAATACCTCAAAAAAATGGGCACCGTCATACTTTTGGCATCGATTATCATTTGGGCGTTGGGCTATTTTCCGCGTCCGAAAGAGGCGATGACGTTAGCGCAGCAAACCGAAAATTCGTACATCGGGCGCATCGGGCACGCCGTCGAGCCTGTTGTCGAGCCGCTCGGCTTCGATTGGAAAATGGGCGTGAGCCTCGTAACGGGTTTGGCCGCCAAGGAGATTGTGGTGTCGTCGCTCGGCATACTCTACAACGGCGAAGCAGGCGACAACGAACATTCGCAGTCGCTCGTCGAAAGTCTGCGCGCGCAAACCGACACGCTTGGTCAGCCGTTTTTCACGCCGCTCAAAGCCTACACATTCATGCTGTTCATACTGCTCTACTTCCCGTGCATAGCCGCCATTTCGGCCATCTGGCGCGAAGCGGGGCGCGGCTGGGCACTCTTCTCGGTGCTTTACACCACCGGCATAGCATGGCTGGTCTCGTTTGCCGTTTGGCAGATAGGGAACTTATTCTAATTATGAATTATGAATTATGAATTTTAGAGCAAAGAACATAGAGCAAAGACTTTTTAATTATTCAATTATCTAATTTCCAATTATTTAATCAATTTCAGATTTCAAATTGACAGATTGATGATTCAATAAGTCAATAATTCAATTCTGTCCCTCTGCCGAGCGCAGCGAGGATAGGGGGACGAGGAGCGAAGCGACGGAGGGGGTTAAATCCTAATTAAGAATGAAGAATGAATAATTAAGAATTAGACACAAGACACAAGTAGCAAGTCGCAAGAGGTTATAGGTGAGAGGTTATAGGTGAGAGAGCATAGAACAAAGAGCAAAGACAATTTTCAATTATCTAATTACCCAATTACCTAGTCAATCTTCAAATTTTCAAATCTTCAAATTTTCAAATAACCAAATCATAAGTTTTTTTAAGTTAATTAGCAGAGTGAGCGCAGAATTGAAAAATTCTGCGCTCACTCTATGCGGCGGTTATAACTCGACAAAAAAAGACTTGCCGTTGGGCAAGCCTCTTCGGTGATCTGCCTGGGGCTCGAACCCAGGACCCCCACATTAAAAGTGTGATGCTCTACCAACTGAGCTAGCAAATCAACGCCTCTTTTCAGAAAAGCGGTGCAAAGGTACTGCTTTTTTTTCGTTCCGCAAAATTTTCGGACAAAAATTTTACATTTTTCAATCTTTCACGCACAGCACGGCCGCTCCAAAGTCGGGTGCGGAGTTGTAGCCGAGCAGTTCGTTGCTCTTGTACGAGAGCGACATCACATAGCCGCCACTGCCGACGCTCGGTGTCGAAGTCCACCAAAAGCCCGTTCGCCCGCGATCGTGAAATTCGCCGTGATGCCCGATGGTATCGATGTAGTTTTCGCGGCAGCCCGTGGGCAGCAGCCCCAGTCCGCTGGCGTTGGTGGCGGCGATGCTATCGCTGTAAAATTCCCAATCGGTGAGTGCTTTCAGTGCGATGGCGGCGTTGTACAATCCGCCGCACACGTCCACCAAATCCTCCCATTCGTCTTTGGTAGCCACGTGCCACCCTTTCGGTGCGAGCCGCCCCGAACTGACGGCGTACCAATTGTAGAGTCGGCCGTATTTGGCGGCATTTTCGAGTTTGTTGTCGTAGTTGCAATAGACCGCCTCGCTGCCAGCGCGCGTCCACGCCTCGTCGAGTGCAATGGGCGTGCCGTCGTTGAAAGTAGTGGTGTTCAGCGCGCCTATCATCCACGTGTTCGAGCCGATTTGCAACGTACCATACACGCGGCCATCGCCATCGACGGGAATGGAAAAGTCAGCCTCCTCTTTTTTGCACGACACGAGCAACAAGAGCAAAAGCACAGAACAGAAAGAGAGGCGTTTCATAACCATTTTGACGCATTGATTTGCGCCACAAAAATAGCGTTTTCCGCCGAAATAAAAAAATCGGCACACGCATGGCGGCAGAACGGCAAAAAAGTGGTATCTTTGCATTCAACACAAACCTGACAGAACTAATACCATTATGGCAGACGACAAAAAAGTGATTTTTTCGATGGTGAATGTGAGCAAAACCATTCCGCCACAACGAAAAATACTGAAAAACATCTACCTTTCGTTTTTCTACGGAGCAAAAATCGGCATCATCGGTTTGAACGGCGCGGGCAAATCGACCCTGATGAAAATCATCGCTGGCATCGACAAGGCCTACGACGGCGAAGTGGTCTTTTCGCCCGGGTACACGGTGGGCTATCTGGAGCAAGACCCGAAATTCGACGAAGACAAGACCGTGAAAGAGGTGGTGCAAGAGGGCGTGGCCGAAGTGATGGCACTGCTCAAAGAGTTCGAAGAGATAAACGCCGCCTTTGCCGAGCCCGATGCCGATTTCGACAAACTGCTGGCACGGCAAGCCGAAGTGCAGGACAAACTCGACCAGCACGACGCGTGGAACATCGACACCAAACTCGAACGCGCCATGGACGCGCTGCGCTGCCCCGACGAAAACGCCGTGATGCGCCACCTTTCGGGAGGCGAACGCCGCCGCGTGGCCTTGTGCCGACTGCTGCTGCAAGAGCCCGACGTGCTGCTGCTCGACGAGCCCACCAACCACCTCGATGCCGAGAGCATCGACTGGCTCGAACAACATCTGCAACAATACAAAGGCACCGTCATCTGCGTAACGCACGACCGCTATTTTCTCGACCATGTGGCGGGTTGGATTCTCGAACTCGACCGCGGCGAAGGCATTCCGTGGAAAGGCAACTACAGCGGCTGGCTCGAACAGAAAACCAAGCGCATGGAGCAGGAGGAAAAGCAGGCCAGCAAACGGCGCAAAACCCTCGAACGCGAATTGGAATGGGTGCGCATGGCGCCATCGGCACGCCACGCCAAAGGCAAAGCCCGACTAAACGCCTACGACGCCCTGCTGAACGAAGACCAAAAAGAGCGCGAAGAAAAACTCGAAATTTTCATTCCCAACGGACCGCGCTTGGGCAACAAAGTGATAAACGCCATCGACGTAGCGAAAGCCTTCGGCGACCGCCTGCTGTTCGAGCATCTCAACTTCACGCTGCCTCCCAACGGCATTGTCGGCATCATCGGGCCGAACGGCGCAGGCAAAACCACCCTCTTCCGCATGATTATGGGCACCGAAAAGGCCGATAGCGGCACATTCGAAGTGGGCGAAACCGTGAAAATCGGCTATGTCGACCAGATGCACGCAGCCATCGACCCGCAAAAATCGATTTACCAAGTGGTGAGCGGCGGCACCGAATTTATCCGCGTGGCGGGGCGCGACATCAACGCACGCGCCTACCTGAGCCGTTTCAACTTTACGGGTGCCGACCAAGAGAAACTCTGCGGCGTGCTGTCGGGCGGCGAACGCAACCGCCTGCACTTGGCCTTGACGCTGAAATCGGAAGCCAACGTGCTACTACTCGACGAGCCCACCAACGACATCGATGTGAACACGCTGCGGGCGTTGGAAGAGGGTTTGAACAACTTTGCCGGTTGCGCCGTGGTCATCTCGCACGACCGCTGGTTCCTCGACCGCATCTGCACGCACATCTTGGCATTCGAGGGCGACTCGCAGGTCTTTTTCTTCGAAGGCTCGTACAGCGAATACGAAGAGAACAAACGCATGCGCCTCGGCAACGAAGCCCCTAAACGGATTCGATACAAGAAACTGATTGATGATTAGTAGCAAGATTATAGTTTATAGATGAGAGGTTATAGGTGAGCACAAAGAGCAAAGACTTTTTAATTATTCAATTATCTAATTTCCAATTATTTAATCAATTTCAAATTGTCGGTAACTAAAACGCCTTAATCTTCAAATCTCCAAATCTACTTTATACACTTTTCTCTTTATAGACTTGATAAACTTTATAAACTTTCACACTTTCATACTTTCTCACTATTACCGCGCGTAGCGCAATCAATCTTCAAATTTTCAAATCCTTCAAATCTTCAAACAAAAAAACATGTCCTTTCATTGGCAAAAAATAGCGATTTTCTTGCTGTTGTTGGCAGGAATGGCGGGCTGCCGCAAAGACGAAATAGTGGTGCCTTCGGAGTACGAATCGCTCCCCATCGACAAGCGCGACATCGACACATTTGCACCCAACGAACCTATCGGCATGTATCTGCTCAACGAGGGCAACATGGGCAGCAACAAAGCCAGCATCGACTACCTCGACTTTGTGAACGGCTACTACATACGCAACATCTACTCCGAGCGCAACCCCAACGTAATCAAGGAGTTGGGCGACGTGGGCAACGATATCCAAATATACGGCGGCAAACTCTATGCGGTCATCAACTGTTCGCACAAGGTGGAGGTGATGGACGCGAAAACTTGCGTGCGCATCGGGCAAATCGACATTTCGAACTGCCGCTATATCCGTTTTGCGCAAGGCAAAGCGTATGTGTCGTCGTATGTGGGCCCCGTGTCGATCGACCCCGACGCACAACTCGGCGCGGTCTTCGAGGTGGATACCGCCACGCTGCAAATCACCAACAAGGTAACGGTGGGCTACCAACCCGACGAATTGGAAGTGATGGACGACTACATCTATGTGGCCAATTCGGGCGGATACCGCCTGCCAAACTACGACTCCACCGTCTCCGTCGTCGAGCGCAAGAGCATGAAACAGATCGAAAAAATACCAGTGGGCATCAATCTGCATCGCATACGGCGCGACCAATACAACCAACTGTGGGTCTCCTCGCGTGGCGACTACGAAAACACACCATCGCGCCTATTCGTGCTGAAAAAGAGCGATCCCGCATCGGGCACCGTAGCCGTGGCCGATACGCTCGATATGCCCTGCTCCGAGATGGCCATCGTAGGCGATTCGCTCTATTTCTACAGCGTGGCGTGGAACAACCAGACGGAAGGAAACAGCGTGTCGTATGGCATCGTCGATGTGCGCACGCATAGGCTGCTCACCGACCGTTTCATCACCGACGGCACCGAGAGCGACATCAAAATTCCCTATGGCATCGCCGTCAATCCCTACAATCGCGACATATTCGTAACCGATGCCAAAAACTACGTTTCGAGCGGCGTGTTGCATTGCTATGCCGCCGACGGCACGAAAAAATGGAGCATACGCACTGGCGATATACCAGCGCACATGGTATTTGTCTACAAATAAAAACCAATAACAATGAAAAAAAACATCTACCTTTTGCTGATGCTATCGCTCGCAATGATAGCCTGCAAGCACGAAACAGCGATGATCGGGTCGGGCATCGACGATGTCTATGTCGTCGAACGTATGCGCCCGCTGATACTGCGCCCCGAATTTACGGGCAAACACTACGCATGGACGATGCCCGCCACCGACGGCACCGATTCGCTCGTCGGCTCCGAACGCGAGTTCATCTTTTGCCAAACCGACACGGGAACCTACCACCTGCATCTGCAGATTGCAGACGATCAAAATCCTGTCCATCAGGATATTAAAATTGTAGTATGGGAAGAAGAGGTGGCCTACAGCCGCTACATCAGCACCGTCTACGAGTACTGCCCCGCCCCAGGACAATTCATCAATGCGATGCCCGCCTACGAAGAGGGCAACACCGCCGCCGACATGGCCAAGAAGGCGCAAGAATGCATTGCTGGCAAAAACGGCGTGGTGATTTCGCTCGGCGGATTTGGCGGATACGTTACCTTCGGCTTCGACCACAGCGTGGTGAATGTGCGCGGGCAATACGACTTCAAAATTCTCGGCAACGCCTTCTATGCCGCTGGCAATTCCGACCCCGAACGTGGCAAGGGCGGCAGTTGCGAACCGGGGATTGTCGAGGTCTCTTTCGACCGCAACCAAAACGGAATCCCCGACGATGCGTGGTACGAATTGGCTGGCAGTGCCTATCGCCATGCCGACACCCGACACCACTACCAAATCACCTACTACCGCCCCAACTCGAACCATGTGGCAACCGCCCCCAATGGCTCGGCATTCACCGACACGGCCTACATCTTTTGGCGCGACAATTACGGCGAGAGCGGCTATGTGGCCAAGAACGCCTTCCATAAGCAGGACTATTTCCCGTGCTGGCTCGGCGATAGCATCACCTTTTCGGGCACCTGCCTACCCAAAAACGCCGTCGATCAATCGGGGCAAGGCACCTACTGGGTACTCTACGCCTTCGATTGGGGCTACGTCGATAACCACCCCAACGACTCCACCGACCTCGTCAGTTTCGACATCGATTGGGCTGTCGATGCCGACGGCAATTCGGTTCACCTCCCGTGCATCGATTTCGTGCGGGTTTATACGGCCGAAAACCAATCGTGCGGCTGGCTAGGCGAAACCAGCACCGAAGTTGCCCGCGCCGAAGACCTACACGTTGCAGAGTAAAAGAGGTTAGAGGTGAGAGGTTAGAGGTTATAGAACCTCGACCTCTCACATTTTTCGTGCGTTTCAGAATTCGCTGGTGAAATGGAAGCGGATTTTCGGGAAATCTTGTTGCGCCATTTGCAGCAGGTAGCCGCTTTCGGCCAAAAACACATCGCGACCGTCCTTGTCCTTGGCCATGTATTGGTACTTGCGCCGTTTGAAATTGTCGAGTTCGGCGGCATCGTCGCTCTCGATCCAGCAGGC
This sequence comes from Leyella stercorea, assembly GCA_963658575.1. Taxonomy (GTDB): domain Bacteria; phylum Bacteroidota; class Bacteroidia; order Bacteroidales; family Paludibacteraceae; genus W0P28-013. Next base: position 22,096 of record CAVKQB010000018.1, read on the forward strand.
TTTGTAGAGCGATAGCGGCTCCCAACGGCATTGCGCGCCGTACTCGTGCAGCAGGCGATATTCGATAACCTCGAACTGCAGTTGCCCCACCGTACCAATGATTTTGCGCCCATTGTTTTGGTGCGTGAATACCTGCGCCACGCCTTCGCCCATCAACTGTTCGATGCCTTTTTGCAACTGTTTCGACTTCATCGGGTCGGCATTGTCGATATATTTGAACATTTCGGGTGAGAAACTTGGCAAACCTTTGAAGTGCAACTCTTCGCCCGATGTGAGCGTGTCGCCAATTTTGAAGTTGCCGGTGTCGGGCAAACCCACGATGTCGCCTGCAAAAGCCTCGTCGACCGTCTCCTTGCGCTGCGCCATGAACGCCGTAGGGCTGCTGAATTTGAACTGCTTGCCCAACCTGACGTGCTTATACGCCACGTTGCGTTCGAACCGACCTGAACAGATTTTGACAAATGCGATGCACGAACGGTGATTGGGGTCCATATTGGCGTGTATCTTGAATACGAAGCCCGTAAACGCCTCTTCGGTGGGACGCACTTCGCGCTCTTGTGCCGCCACGGGCAGCGGTGCGGGCGCAATCTCCACAAAGCAATCGAGCAACTCCTTCACGCCAAACGTATTGAGCGCACTGCCGAAAAAGACGGGAGCGACATCGGCCGCCAGATAGTTTTTCACGTCGAACGGATTGTAAACGCCTTCGATAAATTCGAGGTCGGTGCGCAGTTTTTGTGCGTCGTCGCTGCCCACCATCTCGTCGAGTTGCGCGCTGTCGAGATCGACGGCAACAGTTTCGCTAATGCGCTGTTTGTTAGGCGTATAGAGGTTCAGTCGTTGCTGATAGATGTTGTACACGCCCTTGAATTTCTGCCCCATATTGATAGGCCAGCTGAGCGGTTGCACGCCGATACCGAGTTCTTCTTCGAGTTCGTCGAGCAGGTCGAACGGGTCGCGGCCTTCGCGGTCCATCTTGTTCACAAAAATCATGACGGGCGTGCGGCGCATGGTGCAGACTTGCATCAGTTTGCGCGTTTGTGCCTCCACGCCTTTGGCCGCATCGACCACGATGATGACGCTATCGACGGCCGTGAGCGTGCGGAACGTATCTTCGGCAAAATCTTGGTGGCCGGGTGTGTCGAGAATGTTGATTTTGTAACCGCCATACTCAAATCCCATCACCGAAGTAGCCACCGAGATACCGCGCTGTTTCTCGATTTCCATCCAGTCGGAGGTGGCAGTTTTTTTGATTTTGTTCGATTTCACCGCGCCAGCCACATGAATGGCACCACCAAACAACAGCAGTTTTTCGGTCAAAGTGGTTTTACCAGCATCGGGGTGCGAAATGATGGCGAACGTGCGCCGACGGTTTATTTCCGATTCAAAAGCCATAGATAATCGTGCTTCGTTTTGCAATTATTTTTTTTGGAGAAATGGTTTCCTGTTGTTTTCCCGTTCGATTCGTAAATGCATAGAAATTGTAGAGACGCCACAGTGTGACGCCTCTACATTGTCATTCGTTCGTTGTCAATTATTGATTGGTTTCACCGGTCTGATGGAGTAGCCATAGACGCGGAAATAGACGTTGAGATTCACAAAATCGGCATTGAAATAGACGGAGTAGGCGCCATAGGTCGTGGCTTCGCACAGCGAACTCGACCAGTAGTAGCCGTAGTTGGCGCTGTAGCCCGAATCGGCACTACGATAGCCAGCCGCAGGCAAGAAAATGGTGTTGCCGTTGATTTTGCTCTTCAGTTCGTAACCTTTGATGTTGTCTACCTCTTTCCAGTCGCGTGTGCAATTGTCGAAAAGTTCCTGCCACTCTTCGGCGGTGGGCATACGCCATTCGCTGCCCCAATTGGCAGTGGCGGCATCGTCCATGGCTTCGAGCGTGGTCAAAACGGTATCTACCTTGAAGTTGGGAGCGGCTGGATACTTGGTCAAACTATTGCGGTTAAAGCCATATTTGTAGTAGTCCCAACCGTAGTTATCGCGGCGTTCGGTTTCGCCCCACGCGTAGTAGTTGCCGTACTCTTGGGGCTTGGTTGCGCCCACGTTGCAGGTTGCCCACTGCACGCTCAAGCCAAGGTCGACGGCCGTTTTGACGTCTTTCGAGGTGTCGTGGTCGTTGCTTTGGTTGGCATTCGGTTCGTTGGAGGTGTCGCAGGCAGCCAAAAGCGCGGCCGCGCAACACGCAACTACAAAAAACTTAATTCTCTTCATGATTTTATACAAATTTGTGATTTTTGTTTCTGTGGATTTGGGGATTTGGGGATTTGATGATTTGGTTGATCAGTTGATTGGTTGATTATTGTGCAAATAAATTTGTCCATTTACGTGCGGATTTGCAATCCGCAACGGGCGCATGTGATGCGCCCCTACAATACAATTTTGAATTATTGAATCATCGAATTTGAAAATTAATTGAATAATTGGAAATTAAGTAATTAGATAATTTTCTTGCGACTTGATAACTTGTGTCTTGCTACTAATCTATTGTCTTTGTTCTATGTTCTTTGCTCTATATTCTTTGTTCTCTCACCTATAACCTCTAACCTTGCAACTACTATTTCCGCAAATACTTCTCTTTCAGTTCGTTGGCTTTGCGTATGCATTCGGGGTCTTTGGGGTTGGCCACCGACGGGTCGAGTTTCGGAATCATCAGCACAGTGCCCGGCTCGATGTCGCTGGGGTCTTCTATTTGGAACATGTTGGCCTCGTAGATATAGACCCAGAACGCCTGTTCGCCGCCGTACCATTGGCGCGAGAGTTGTGCTAGATACATGCCGCGTTTCATGGTTACTTCGCCTATGAACTCGGTGTATTTCAGGAATATCGGCACTTTTTTGCCATCGATTTCGATGAGCGGAATCTCGCGCGTGGTCTTGTTCACCATGCCTTTGTCGGTCTTCACGGCCTCCTGCGCTTCGGCAACGTGTTGCTGCTGTGTCGCCGCATCGACGTAGCCCACGGGAATAATTTCCACGCGGCGATCTTTCGATTTTTGGTGCGCAAAGTCGTTGTAGCGGAACGGCTTAGTAGAGCCAAACGACTGCACTTTCATCTGCGAATCGTACACGCCTTTTTGGCGCAGCATGTTGGCCACAGCGCGTGCGCGCTTCATCGATAGTTGCTGGTTGTACTCGTCGGAGCCGGTTTTGCAGGCGTGTCCGTTCACTTCGATGCCCATATCGCGGTGCTGCACGAGCACGGCGGCCACCTTGTCGAGAATGTCGGCAGGCTGCAGTTTGGGGTCGTACTTGTCGAAATCGAAGAAGATGACCGACTTGCGCAATGCCTCGTCGAGCGTGGCGACGGCTTTGGCGATGGTGTCGTGGCGCATCTCTATCACCGTGCGTTCTACCACGGTCGGCACTTTCAGCGTGTCGCGCAGCACGATGGTGTCGTTCACTACGATGGTGTCTTGTATGCGTATGGTGTCGTAGACGTAGATGATTTTCGGCGCTTCATCTTTCGGTTTTTCGCGCTCTTTTTTGGGTTCGGTGCGACCGGCAAACACATTCACACCGAATTTGATGCCAGCCGACAGCGGATTGATGCCGCCGTTGATGCCTTTGCCTTTCAACTGCTTGGTGGCAATCAAACCTTGATAGTCGTCCATGAACTTATGGTCGTCGTTTTTGAAGCCAATGTTCACTTTTTCCCCGTTATTCGGCTGAATGGTGCCGCCATACGGGTCGATATTGGTGAATCCGTAGTTGAAATAGGCACCGAGAAACAGATCAACACGGTCGCTCACCTGAAACAGCGCGCCAATCTCGACAAACGCGGCGATATTGTAGCGGAATTGGTTGTTTTTGGTGGTCGGCAGCCCTTTGATCGATGCGTTTTGACCAGCATTATCCTCGATTCCGAAGCCGTGCGCCGTCTCGTTCACACCGAAGATATTCCAGTTGTACTGCTGATATTCGCCCACATGGAGCATCGAACCGCCCAGCACTTTGTAATCGGAATAGACGGGCAGCCCGAATTTGGCACCCACTTGGGCGTAAAGTCCTGTGCGATAGCCCCAATTCTGCTGAAAATGCAATGCCAACGGTATTTCGACCATGTAGATGAGTTGGCGTTCGCGCCAATTGTTCATGCGTGTGCGGTGGTTGTAGGTGTCGCCGTCGCTGTCGACAACGCCGTCCCAAATGCCTGCGCCATATTCACCATCGAGTTTGGCTATGGCACCGTAGTGGCTCACATGCGCTCCCGTTCCGATACCCATCCACGGCAGGAAGAAGTAGGCATAGCCGATATTAGCCGTGAGCGAAGGCAGCACGGTCTGCGTGCCGGCCTCTACCGTGTAGAGCAGGTCGCTCACGCCGGCACCTATGCCAAAGTGAAAATAGGAGCCTTTGCGCAACGGGTGAATTTCGAGTTTGCGACGAATGGTGTCGTTGTCGTCCGTGTCGAGCGAATCGGGCCACGCAATGTCTGTCGTATCGGCAGGCTCGACAGCCTCGGCAAAGGGGTCGATGGCAGTTGTGTCGGACACTGCAACGCTGTCTTTTTCGCCAAAGACGAAATCGGATTCTTCTTGCGCCCAAGCGAGCGGAGCGACAACCGCAGCCGCGGCCATAAGCATGATTTTCTTCGTATCAGTCATAGGTATGTTGTTCTGATTCTAATTGTTTTTCAAAAAGTGCTGTCGCAAATTCTGTTTTTGCGAATTTTTAATGTGCCGTTTTCGGCTACTTGACAATGAATTTCGCCGTCTGTTCGTTGCCTTGGCTATCGACGAAACGCACCAGATAGATGCCTGGCGCAAAGTGTTCGTCCACAAGGTTCTGCTCCTCGACGTGCGAGGCGACAAACAGTTTCACGCCTTGCGCATTGCATATCTCGAGCGAACCGCCCTCCAGCAATTCGGTGGCAAAAGGCAACTCTACCGCCACAGTTTCGCCTTGGCGCACAGGCACAGGATAAACCTTGATGCGTGCCGACGACGCAACGGATTTCTTCTCAGGATAAAAGTCGCACGTGCGGTAGCGCACACCAGAGGCATCGGTAAGCAGCGCGTAGTAAACGCTCGACAGACCGTTGGGTTCATAGATGTGCTGCAGCGTGGCACCATCGACTATCTGCCCATCGCGATACCACTGGTAGGCGATAAACGTGAGCGGTTTGTCGGGCAGCGTGCCGCTATTGTTCACCACGATTACATCGTTCCATTTCTGATGCAGATAGCCATCGAGCGAAACGGAAATCTCCAACCGACGCTCCTCGCTCTCGCACGACGATGTGCCACCCAAGAAGATAAGCGAAGCCGTGTAGATGCGCGGTGCTGGCGTGCCAACAGGCGTTATCGGAATGCGGCGGTTGGACGGGATATTGGTGAAGGTGGTAACGCTGGTGAACGCCGGATCGTCGAACAGCAGTTTGTATTTCGTGGGAGTGCCCTTCAACGGTTCGATTTCGACAAACAGGCCACTGGTTTCGCCCTCGCACACTTCGAGCAGTGAATCGACTATGGCCACCGTCGGCGTAGGCGTGGCTTTGGCGGTGATGGTTACCGTCCGCAGGCAGCCCCACACTGTGGCATCGTCGTCGATAACCCGCACATCGTCGGGAGCATCGAACGTGATCTGCTTCGTGCCTTTCGCTGTGGCGTTGTAGGTGTAAGTGTAGGTGTAGGGGAAATCGCGTTCGCACACGTTGATGGTGCGACTGAGTGCCTCGTTCTGCGCCACGATGTACGACGCCTCGTTGCCCGACTGCTCCCAATCGGTGTGGCAGCGCGTGTCGTTCGCCTCGCGCACGATGGTTACGTATATCGGATATGCAGCCGACGGCAGTTGCTCGGCCTTGTCGAATTCATAGGTCAAATCAGGCTCTTGATTTTCGATATTGTCGGTGCCTAACAACTCCTTGTTCGTGTCGTAGAAGGTGATTGTCCAACGGTACGTAATGTTGCCATCGCCGCCTGTGGCTGCGGTTTCGTTTTCGACGGTCAGTGTCGTTTGGTCGCCATCGAGACAGAGCAATTCGTCGCTTACCGCTACGATAGCGCCAGCATCGAACGTTGCCAGCAGCGTGATGGTAACGCTGTTTTGGGAGGCTGTCCAGTCGTTGCACGTGCCGTCTTTGGCTTGGCGCACAAAGGTATGCGGTTTGTTGTCGTTGAGTTGGGCGACCGTTGGCGTGTAATTCGCTTCGGTTGCGTCAGTGATTTCATCGCCGTCCATCAACCAGTGGTAACTGATATTGCCATCGCCGCCCTTGGCTACGATAGAATCCTGCAACATCGGAATTTCGTTTTCGGAGCAGAGTTCCACGCTGCCCAAACTCTTGATGGCACCAGCATCGAACGCTGGCAGCAGCGTGATAGTAACGCTGTTTGCGGAGTTTTCCCATGTGTCGTTGCACGTGCCGTCTTTGGCTTGGCGCACAAAGGTATGCTCCTCGTGGTCAGCGAGTTGGTCGGCCGTGGGCGTGTAGTCTGCACCGGTTGCGTCAGTGATTTCATCGCCGTCCATCGTCCAGCGGTAACTGATATTGCCATCGCCGCCTGTGGCCGCAACGGAATTTTTCAACGTCGGGATATCGTTTTCGGAGCAGACTTCCACGCTGCCCAAATCCTCGATGGCACCGGCGGTAAATTCAGCCAGCAGCGTGATGGTAACGCTGTTTTTGGAGACCGTCCAGCCGTTGCACTTGCCGTCTTGGGCTTGGCGCACAAAGGTATGCGGCTTGTTGTCTTTGAGTTGGTCGGCTGTTGGCGTGTAATTCACGCTGTTTGTGCCGTCTATCGCGACATTGTCCAGCGTCCAGCAGTAACTGATATTGCCGTCGCCGCCTGTGGCTACGATAGAATCTTGCAACGTCGGAATTTCGTTTTCGGAGCAGAGTTTCAAGTCGTCCAAATTCTTGATAGCACCAGCATCGAACGGAGGCAGCAGCACAAGTGTCCAAACGCCGCCAGAGCGCACATAGTTTTGCTCGCAGGCGTTGTCTTTTGCCTCGCGGTAGAAGTGGTAAGTGCCCGGTTCGGTAACTTGTGGCAGATATTCGTACCTTTCGTCGCTGAATGTGGTGTCATTCACCAATTCTATCTCCGCAGGATCGTCGCCGATGGTGTAGAGCCAACGGTAAACGTAGGTGTCGCTGTTGCCGCCGGTGGGTTTCGTACCACTGATATACTGAATATCGGCAAACGTGCAGGCCGTGTCTGTTTTGTTATCGATGGATTGCGTGTTGAAGTCGCCATCGAGGCGGATATTGACGCTAGCACGACGGAGTTCGCTGCCGCATTTGGCAACCACAAACACTTGCTGTCCGTAGCAATCGTCGTAAAGGATTTTGGCGGAATTGCCGCTTATCTCGAGCCAGTTGTCGTTGGGTGTCGACCATGTTACGTTGTTTTGCGTATTGAACTTGAAGTCGTGCTTCACGGCATGCGCATTTTCCAAACTGCCGTTCGCTTCAGCCAAAAGCACGGGCGATACCGAAGCAAACGCCGCTTCGGTGCCGTTGAGTCCGTTCAACTGCGGATAAAGGCCTTCGCTTCTAATCCAGTTGTTATCTTCGGCATCATCGGCAAAGGCATTTGGCATCCGCTCGGTAGGCAGCGAAATCACCGTAGGATCTACAGTACTCTTGTCGCCCACTACCGACGACGACATTTGGTTGTCCCAATACGCATAGGCGAGCGTGCCTTCGTTTTTGCCGACAAGCGCGCCTTTGGTTTTTCCCTTCCACGCATCGGCAACACCGTAAACATATTGCACAGTGCCGCCGTTTTTGTTGTAGCCCGTAATGCCGCCTCCATATTCGTTGAGTTCGTGCAGAAGTCCCACGTTGTAGGCATATTCGATGGTGCCGCCGTTGTAACCGGCGATGCCGCCAGCATACAGATTGGCTTTGAGGATTTCGGCCATGTTGTAGCAGTGGTGAATGCGCCCGCCGTCGTTGTAGCCAGCCACGCAGCCTACATAGTCGTTGCCGCTCACGCTACCAAAGGTGATGGCAAAGTTTTTCAGTTCGGCCGTGTTGTCGATTTTGCCAAACAAGCCCAGATAGTTGCTGCTGGCATCGGAGATATACAGATTTTTGATTTCGTGGTTTTGTCCGTCGAATGTGGCAGTGAATGGATTGTCTTCTGTACCAATCGGTTCCCACTGCGTGCCGCTCCAACTGTAATTGGCATCGCACACGCCGCCGCAATCCAAATTGTTTTGAAGCACAATGGTGGTCGTCGTCCAATCCACGTCGTCGCGCGTGTAGGGGTCGCGTGCTGGCGCGGGATTGGGTGCCGAGGCGGTGGAGGCAAACTGCTCCGCTACCCACCCCAATTCTTGCGGCGTGTAGATGTAGATCGAATCGCGGTCGCGCGTCATGAATGGCTTGCTGACAACGCCGTTCCACTTCTCGATGCGTGCGAAGGTGGGCGTCAGTTTGGTGTCTTTCGTCGGGGTGAAGGCGTAGTACAATTTGCCGCCGTCGATATAGACGTTTTCTATCTCGTCCTCGTCCAAGTCGTTCTCGAGTTTCGACAGATACCAGCCCTCTTCCGGTTCGATGCGGTATATTTTGTCCTTTTTGCCGTCGGCTTTCACGCTGGGGTCGGTGTCGGTCATCGTGCCGCCCTCGACCGTGGCGATGTCAATCTGCACCTCGTCCACTACCTTGATTTCAACCTGCGCGCCAAGGCCGTCGTCCGCAGCCGAGCAGGTGTGGTTGTCGTCGGTAGTGCATGTCAGGCTTGTGATGGAGAAGGTCATATTCTGCGTGATGTTCGACACTTTGTACGAGAAGACGCCGTTGTTCGAAGTATACGTTACATCTTCCCATGTTTTGACCTCGAACGAACTGCCTGCGCCGTCGAGTTCGTAAACCACCTGTATGCTTTGCCCTTTGAGCACCCGCTGCGTGGTGGCGATGTCGTCGCTGAGCGTGGCCGTGGGCAGCGGATAGCAGGTGACGGTGTAGTTCACTACGCTATCGCAACCTTCGACGGTGGCAAACGTCAAATCGCGCTCGATGGTATAGTCTTTGTTGGCGAAATCGAAATCGTTCGCCGTAAGTTCCGTGGTATTTTTATCGCTGAAAGTGTATGGCAAATCGCTGGCACAGAGCGTCAAATACTGTTGTTCGGTATCGTCTTTGGTGTAAGTGGTGCAGCGGTTCTCAATTTTTAGGGCGATTTGCCGCGAGTAACTGCCCGCCGTGGCGGTAACCGTCGCTTGGTCGGTGCCATCTTTGCAGACATCGACGCGGGCTTTGCCGTTGGCGAACTGCACCTTGTGGTTGCTGCACTGCCAAATCGAGGCGTCGCCTATGACGAAATCGTTATCGACGGCCGTAATTTCGTCGTCGTCAGCCAGCGTGATAGCCGCCACCGACACACGCACCAGCGGGTCGTTATCGATATCGGCCGAATAGTAACTGTAGCGGTTGGCATCGGTGTTTGCCGTGAATAGGCCAAACTCGCCCAGGGCGGTCAATTGCTTGGTTGGCACGGTTTTCACGCTTTCGAATGTCGTGGCAACGCTTGCTATCGCCTTTAAGTCGGGACAGAGTTGCGCATCGGCGTAGCACTGCTCGAGCGTGCTGGAGGTCTGTTGCCCCAGAACTGCGCCAGCGTGCTGGCCAGCCACCCGTCCGATGTTGTAGCAATAGCGCATGGTGGCGTTGTTCACCTCGCCGGCCAAGCCGCCCGTGCGGAACACCTCGCCGCTGCTCGCGACACTACCAGCGTTGTAGCACGAATTGATTTCCGCGCTGCCATCGGCATAGCCCACCACGCCACCCACGGCGTAGAAGTTGTAGCCTTGCGGCGCATAGTTGCTGCTCACCGCGCCGATGTTGAACGTGCGTTTCACCTGTGCGTTGTAGGCGTTGCCAACCACGCCGCCCACTTGGCATTTGCCCGACACGGCGGCCACGTTGGCGCAATTGTCGAGCGTGGCATCTTTGGCGTAGCCCACCACGCCGCCCACGATGGAGTCGCCCACGATGGAGCCGCTCAAGATGCGGAAATTGCTGATGGTGTTATTTTCTATCCACGCGAAAAAACCGGTATAGCGTGCGTTCGACGTTATCTGCACGTTGCTCACGCCGTGGTTGCGGCCGTCGAGGTTGCCCTTGAACGCCGTGCGGCTGCCGATGGGCGTCCACGGCTTGGTCAGTGCGATGTCGCACGTGAGAGCAAAATAGGTGCCGGCGTAATCTTTGGAGTTTTGGGCGTTCACCTCGTTGCGCAGTTGTACGAGGTCGTCTTCTGTCGCGAGCAAATAGGGGTCGTTTTGTGTGCCGCTGCCTGTCCAAGCCGACGCGACGAGCGAGCAACCCAGCAAAACCGAAACGAGTATTGGTCTTTTCATAATCTGGCGGATAGAAAGTTTGTTCAACTTGCAAAGTTAATAAGTTTTTTTCAAAAATCGGTGATTTTTAGGGCAAAAATGCAATTTTGCACAATTTATCAATTTTTATCAACAGTTTTTCGACAGCGCAACCCCGCTTTTCAACCGTTTTTCAACAAAAAGCCGTTGAACGGCACACTGCGCTTCGCTTCGCGGTTTTTCATTGTTTCTAAGTTTCTCGCGCTTCGCGCTGTTTCTATTGTTTTTGTGGAGTTGGTTATTTGAAAATTTGATTGAATAATTCTTAATTATTCATTCTTAATTCTTAATTAGTTTCAACCCCTACCCCCACTGCGTGGGTACTCCCCCTATCTGCTACGCAGCAGGGGGAGAGAATGCGCCCGAAAATTCAATCATTCAATAATTCAGTGATTCAATGATTCGATTCTGTCCCTCTGCCGAGCGCAGCGAGGATAGGGGGACGAGGAGCGCAGCGACGGAGGGGGTTCTATCTCAATTAACAATTAATAATGAACAATGAATAATTGTTCGCACCCAATAACGCCGCCTCACAATTATCAATTGTCAATTAAAAACTCCTCACTATCTATAACCTCTCAACTCTAACCTCTCATCTTGCGACTAACACAAACAAAAAAGGAGCGCACTATGTGCGCTCCCATTATCAATTGTCAATTGTGCATTGTTATCGTACAACGATTTTGCCTACTTTGTTGCCGGCTTTGACGATGTAGATGCCGTTCAACGAGCCGTTCATGCGGGTAACGTCCAGACCAGTAACGGTGTAGATGCGTGCGCCCTCTTCGGCATAGATGCGGCCTGCGTTGGCATAAACGTCGTTCATAACCTCGACGTTGCGGATGGCGGTAACGTCATCTACGAGCGTAATTTCATCTTCTGTATCGTAATCAAAAGCGTAAACGATCAGACTTTCGTTCACCGTGTATGTTTTACCATTGTCGCAAACCATTGTGGCCGCAACATTGTACAAGAGATAACTCTCCTCTTTGCCTACACAGGTCAATTTCAAGGTTACATCGGTTGCATCGAGTTCAGTTGTGTCCTTACCATTGATAAGTTGAAGGCCAGAGTATTCAGTCGTGAGGCCATTGTCTACATTCCAATCACCTGCAATTTTCGTTTGTGTAGGTGTGGTCAAGTCGATGTACATCAAAACATCATAGTCATTGTCGCTAGTAACATTAAACAAATCAAATTCCCAATTGTATTCACCTTCTTCGCTATAATCTGCAAAATACACGGCTTGCGCGTAGTTCACGGTTAGTTCGATAGCTTCATCGCCTTCGTCGCCTTCGTCAGGGGTTTCGCCGCCTTCGCTAGTAGTAACGCGAATGCCGTACAGGCGGATTTGCTTCACTGGCGTGATGACGGTGCTTGTGGCGTTCACATCGTTGATGACGAAAAGCGGTTCGTCGAAGCCGTTTTCATACGCATAGGTGTTCTCCGAGAAAGAGCCGCCGTCTACCGTGCCTGCGGAAGCGGTAATGTTAGCCCCTTGTTTGGCATAGCCAATCACCTCAATTTTGGTGATTTTTTCGGCGCAACTAACGGTGAGCGTTTTACCGGCATACACACGCAACGTACGATAGGTTTCGTTATTGTATGTGGCATCCAGAATTGTCCCATTGAACTTCAATGTAACGCCATCTTTCTCCACCGTCTGATCGGCTTGTTTAGAAGTTGTATCGGCATCGGCAATCCAATTGAAATTGGCGATTTCGATAACGTTGGCATTCACTGCCATTGTTGTAGCGAGCATTGCCGCTACGAGAAAAGTAATTTTTTTCATGATAGAAAAGTTTTTAGTTAATAAAAAAGTTAAAAATAGAAAAAATTCCTCTTATTGTTTTTTATGTTTGAAGATTGGCGCGCTGCGCGCGTTAATAGTGTGAAAGTGAGAAAGTGTGAAAGTGTGAAAGTGTGAAAGTTTATAAAGTTTGTAAAGTGAAAAGTTGATTATTGTGCAAATAAATTTGTCAATCTGTCAATTTGTAAATTCTTAATTCTTAATTCTTAATTAGTTTCAACCCCCTCCGTCGCTTCGCTCCTCGTCCCCCTATCCTCGCTACGCTCGGCAGAGGGACAGAATTGAATCACTGAATTATTGAATCATTGACTTATTGAATGTGTAAATCTGTCAATAACAATCTCTCACCTATA
>CAVKQB010000019.1:0-32238 GCA_963658575.1 Leyella stercorea
TTATTAACTACCTGTAAATCAACACGAAAAGGACAGCATTTTCTGCCAAGGCACTAAGCGGTTCGAGTCCGCTATGCTCCACAAAAAGGAATCCATCGAACGGTGGATTCCTTTTGTGTGTGTTGGGGGGATATAAAAGAGTTGGCGGTTAGTCAACCCTTAATAACTGCTCGCTCGGACAGCCTGTAGTTTATATTCAAGGCCTGCGAAGAGAATTTGCAACAAGGCAAAAAGAGCCTTCTTGCTATTCTTTGCAAGGTGCTTCATCATTTTCTTTAGGCTCCAACCTGTAGCGGCCAACATTGCGTTGATTGAGGCGGACTCCCTGCCGCTCAAGCAGCATACGCCCCCACCTGTCGGGCGAAGAGTCGAGCAGAAAGCCGAAGTTTGTTTTCGGTTCGGGCAAATACTGTCGACCGCTGTACAATTGCAAGTCTGGGTCTATGAATTGGCAACGACTATAGTGCAGCCACTCGTCCGACAGGCTCATAGAGAACACCTCGTGTCCCCGCACTGCCTCCGCCGTCAATACCCCCAATAGCACAGGGCTATCGGTATAGGCTTCGTCCAAATAGATATACAGTTGCTTACTCATGGGGGTGCTTATTTGCTCGTTTACCTATCTGCAGACCTGCGTCTTGCAGTTTACGCCCGAGGGCATCGTCCTCGGCAATGCGGAACAAGTCTTGCTCCATGCCCAGCACTATCAGCACACGCAGATAGAAACCTATGTTGACGCCCTCGTCCCCATTCTCTATTTTGCCAATGGTATTGCGTCCTAATCCTGCCCGCTCTGCCACTTGCGAAGTGGTAAGGTCGCGCCGTAGGCGTGCCAAGCGGATATTCTCGCCCATGGTACGCAGTTGGCGTTCGTACTTTGGTAGTAGTTCTCGTTTCATATAGACTATAATGTTTATAATTCGGTGCAAAAGTGCTGCTTTTTGCTTGTATGTGCAAACATTATAGTGATTTTTTGCCATTGTATCGGGGACTGGTAGACAAATAGAAACCAAATATACTCCATTAATACCCATTAAAACTCATAACTCAATAACTGTCACTCCTAATCCCTAACTTTCTATGTTCTAATATCTTGCTACTTGCAGTTGTCTTTGATCTGATTTTGTAAGAACGTGGTGTGCCGCGTCCCTACAATCTAAATTGTGAATTTGATTTTGCTACCTATTTAGCACAGGACGGATTGCAAGTCCGCTATTTCTGTCCATGTCTGAACTTGTTTCAATTATTCTTGAGTCAAATGTTAGGAAGAATGACCCGTCATCGACATCAGATGATTTACTCCAATACCATCCTTCTTCTTCACGGCCAATTTCGTTACAATCTTCAGAGTAAGTGTTAATGGGAATAAAAATAAAATTACTATTCTGTTTACTCTTTACATTATAACCGACAATACCATTTTTTGTTGTCCATGTCCATATACAATTTTCTATTAATTCTTCCCATTCTTCTACGGTAGGCATACGCCATTTTCCTCCCCATTGTACACACGCAGCATCATCTTCTTTCTCCAATACGGATTTATTATCGACAAAACCATCTTTTTCATATTCAGAATTATAACAATACCCGTTTTTAGAATTACAACAATATTTTGTGTATTTCATACTGCATTCCTCTATATATTGGCAATCTACATAACTTGTGCAATTTGTACACCTATAAACTTGAACGCATTGATATTTGCCCCATTTATAGTTATCTTCGCAAAAACGCTCTTTTGTTTGTGTTTCTCCCCAAGCATAAAGATAACCTTCCTGTTCAGGTTTATTTGCGCCCAAATTGCAAGTCGCCCATTTCACACTCAGCCCCAAGTCCACATACTCATGACCGTTGGCTGGCTCGTCGTTCTTTTCGCAGGCAGCGAAAAGCAGTGCTGCGCAGCATATGGCTGCAAAAAATCTGAATTTGTTCATTTGTAAAATTTGATTTGTTTTTTTTGCCCGCCGACCTCCCCGAACAGGCGTTGTTGTAAAAAAATGTTTGCGACAAGACACAAAAAAAGCGTGGGAGTTCGTACCTGTTGCTCGTCCCACGATTCAAGGCCTTCACATTGCCCAAGCAGTAAGTCGAGCAACGCAGAAGTCCACGCCCTATGTCATGCCCCTATGCGGAACACGACATATTGCAGCCCTCTACCGTTGCTTCGTTTCTACCGCTTTTCAAAAAGTTGTGAAGTTCTGAATCGTCGAAACAAAGCGTCAAGTAAACGCTTTTATTATGTCTGTTTTCCCACCCACTTTTGCCCACAAGGACTCCTGCGAGTGTAAAACGCTGCAAATTTAACGATTATTTTTTTGTTTTCAAAATGCCCAACACAAAAAGCAACGCACCCTTTCGTGCCACACCGACTTTTCAGTCGTTTTCTAGGCAAAAACGAACACTCTAAAATATGTCGTACAACATATTTTTGGTTCAAGACGAGTTTAGTGCGAAAGTAGGGGCGCATCAATTGCGCCCGTTGCGGATTGCAAATCCCGTGCGACCAGAAAACCAAATCCCCAGAAACTTAGACACACAGAAACGTGCGTAGCACGAGAAACGGACGCACTCAGGGTATCCCTCTTTCACACTAATCAGCCTTTAATCTTTCATCTGAAAAATCACCTGCAGCAGCGTTTGGCCGACCATGTGCAGTGTGCGGCGGTCGATGTAGCGCATGTCGTCGGATAGCGTGTGCCAATAGTCGCCGAAACCCGTTGCGCCGTAGGGATTGTACTGTATGATGTCGATGCACGGTATGCCGGCCACGGTGTTCACGTAGTAGTGGTCGTCGGTGATGGCTCCGCCGCGCGCATCGACGAATGTGTGGGCAAATCCGAGCGATTGTGCCGTGTTCCAAACTTCGTCCTGCACGGCGCGCGCGAAGTGCGACGAGAACTGCTCGCGGTAGAATTGCGCCCCAGGCGCGCCCACCATGTCGAGCAAGATGCCGTATTCGACTTTGTAGCCAGCGCGTTTGGACCCTTTCGCCCAAAATTGCGACCCGAGCGCCCACGCATCGGGACGTTCTGCGCCCGTGTAAAATTCGGGTGCGCCCCAATCTTCCAAATCGAAAAATACGATGTCGATGCCTACGGTTGGCGTGTTGGAGGCCAACTGTCGCGTCACTTCGAGCAATACGCCCACGCCGCTGGCTCCGTCGTTCGCTCCCAAAATGGGCGTGTGGCGGTTGGCTGGGTTGGGATCTTGGTCGGCAAAAGGCCGCGAATCCCAATGCGCGCAAAGCAAAACACGCCTCTTCGCACTCGTATTGTATCGCCCGATGATATTCTTGAGCGGTTTCATTTCGCCCGAATAGAGCGGCATTTCGCCCTGTTGCACCTCGACTTGTGCACCGAAACGTGCCAACGTGGCGACCAGATAGTCGGCACAAGCGGCATGCGCCTTTGTGGCCGGCACACGCGCCCCGAAATCGACTTGCGTTTGCACGAAAGTGTAGGCCGAATCGGCATCGAATGTCGGCACAAACGCGGCTGCGGCGGCTGGTTTCTCGCTGCGCATGTTGGGGCAGGCGGCCAAACAGACGGCCACGATGGGGAGAAGCATTATTTTGTTGCGGTGTATCATAGTTCGAAATCGAGTGCGATGCTACGCTCGGCCACGGCGTGCATGTGTTTTTTCACCACGCCGCAGTGATAGGGGTCGTTTTGGTAGCGTTCCAAATCGGCAAACGAGAGCAAATCGACCTGAAGCATCAGATCGAACGAGCGTGGCGAATGCAGTTCGTCGACAAAGGCTTCGATGCGTTGCGCCATCGGCACTTGGCCGCGCATCGACAGCAACACGTCGCGCGCTTGGGCGCAGTTGGCCGGCGTGTTGTCGGTCAGTTTGAAACAGACGATGTGGCGTATCATACGGTTTATTCTTCGGTGTACCAACTGGCGTACATGGCGTAGTTGTGCGCTATTTTTTGATTGATTTCTTTGGCCTGTTCGGGCGAAACCTCTTTGACCTGCTTGGCCGGAACGCCTGCCCAAATGGTGTTTGGCGGCACGATGGTGTTGCTCAGAATCAGTGCGTTGGCCGCCACGATGGCACCTTCGCCCACCACGGCACCGTCGAGCACGGTAGCACCCATGCCAATCAGCGCGTAATCTTTCACCGTCGCGCCGTGAATGGTAACGTTGTGTCCCACCGACACGTAATCGCCGATGTGGATTTGCGACTTTTCGTAGAGCGTGTGCAGCACGGCGCCGTCCTGAATGTTCACATGGTTGCCGATGCGTATGGAGTTCACATCGCCGCGCAGCACAGCGTTGAACCAGATGCTGCAGCCGTCGCCTATGACGGTGTCGCCCACGATGGTGGCGTTGTCGGCCAAAAAGCAGTTTTTGCCTATTTGCGGCTCAAAGCCGCGGACTTTTTTTATCAGAGCCATTTTTTTTAGTTTGAAGGTGTGAAAGTATGAAAGTTTATAAAGTCTATAAAGTGAAAAGTGTATAAAGTTTTTGTGGATTTGCGAATTTAATTTGAAATTTGAAATCTGAAATTGATTAAATAATTGGAAATTAAATAATTAGATAATTAAAAAGTCTTTGCTCTTTGTTCTTTGCTCTCTCACCTCTAACCTCTAACCTATTATCTTGCGATTCGTTCCAGCCCGATGGTGGTTGGCAGGCCGTGGCCGCAGTAGACTGTGGTGTCGGCGGGCAGGGTCAGCAGTTTGTGCTGTATGCTGTCGATGAGTGTCGCGTAGTCGCCGCCTTGCAAATCGCTGCGCCCGATGCCTTGCCGAAAGAGCGTGTCGCCCGAGAAGAGAACCTTTTCGCGGGGCGCATAGAAGCAGACGCTACCCTGCGAATGTCCTGGCGTGTGTAGCACATGCAGTTCCATCGTGCCGACGGTTATCGTGTCGCCGTCGTGCAGGTAACTGCCGAGCGGCTGTGGGTGCACTTCGCTGTGAATGCCGAAAAAATCCGCCAACTCGGTCATGTGTGTTACAAAAAATTCGTCGGCTTGGTGCGCTTCGGGCAGCACGCCGTAGGTTTGCGCCAGCATGTGGTTGCCAAAGGTGTGGTCGAGGTGCAGGTGCGTGTTCAGCACACGTTCGATTGTCAGTTGGTTGTCGGCAATGTAGCGTTGCAGCCGCTGGTCTTCGTCGGGCGTGAGGCAGCCACAATCGATGACGATGGCTTTGCGCTCGGCATCGTGCAGCACATAGGTGTTTTCGTGTATTGGGTTGAATTGAAAAAGTTTGATTTCCATCGGCTAATGCAGCGGCAGATAGACCGCTTTTTTTGTTTCGAAATAGGGTTCGGCAAACCATTCGCTCACGTCGTAGAGCGTGGCTGTGTGGCGAAACGGGAAAATCTCGCGTTCCAGCTCGCCGCCTTTGAGGCAAATCAGACCATTGGGCAGGGCGTTGCGCTGCGTACGACTGATGTTTTTGCGCACCAAACGCACCATGTCGCCCAGCGGCATCACGGCGCGACTCACCACAAAATCGTATTTCTCGTCCACACTCTCCATGCGTGCGTTGGCAAATGTGCAGTTGTCGAGTCCGATGGCTTGCGCCACTTCGGTGGCTACGCGTATTTTTTTGCCGATGGAATCGACCAGATGAAAATGCACATTGGGGAAGACGATGGCCAACGGAATGCCCGGAAATCCGCCGCCTGTGCCAACATCGACTACCGATGTGCCGTCGGCGAAGGGCAAAATTTTGGCGATGGCCAACGAATGCAGCACGTGGTGTTCGTACAGATTATCGATGTCCTTGCGCGAGATGACGTTGATTTTGGCGTTCCAATCGGTGTAGAGTGCGCCGAGCGCAGTCATCTGGCGGCGTTGTTGGTCGCTCAAATCGGGGAAATAGTTCCAAATCAGTTCCAAACCTGCGTTCATCTCAACGGGCGAAAAAGAGTTTGTACACGGCAGTGCCTTCGCGCAAAAGCGGTTTCAGTGTTTCGCGGTTGAGCAGCAAGCGTGTGCCGCTAAAGGCATACGGCGCAATGTCGTACGGATTGTATTGGTAGTAGATGCCGTCTTCGGTGATGGCAAAATTGCCGTTGGGCAGCACTTGGTCGGTGAAGAATCCGTCGAAGGGCAGATTGCGGTTGGCTGCATCGGTGCGCAGAGCCTGCAGCAGCAGTTCGGTCAGACGGTCGGATACGTCGGGCACAAAAATGTCGTCTTCGGTGAGCTGGTTGCCCGTCTCCAAGTCGAAAACCCAGCAGATGGTGCTCGACATGCCGTGCGCTCCGCCCGTGAACATGTAGCGTGTGGCTTCGTACGTGAGCAGTTCGGCGTTTTGGAACAGCGGCACGGCTTCCAATTGCTCGACATAGAAATTCGTAGCGGCAAACTCCTCGTAATCGGTGGCTGTCTGGTCGTATTCGGCCTCGCAGTCGGCTATGTAAGCAGCGAGCAGGTCGCTGTTTTGGGTGTCGGTGTATTTTTCGCCGAACAGATCGGTGATGAGCGTGGAGCGCACCGCTGCAACTGCTTTAGCATCGGCGGCCTTGGGAAATTCGAGGTTGTAGCGCACATCGAAACAGTCGACCGTAGAATCGCCTGGGCAGGCGCGGCGTTTTTCGGCCTTCAGTGTTTCGAAATCAATGGTTTCGGGCGTGCTGTTGCCGCAGGCGACCAACGCCCAAGCACACGCCGCCAGCGTCAGAACAAAGAAAAAACGATTCGTTTTCATAGCCATTTGTGGGTATTAGGTTACACAATAGTGTTGGTTTCAGACTACAAAAGTAGGTATTTTTAGCAAAAAGTTGCTCTTTTGTGGACACTATTTTGATTTTTTGCACTAATTTTGCAGCGATTTCGATATGCGACACCTGTTTCGACATACGATTTGCGTGGCCTTGGCCGCCTATTTCGCCTTGGCGGGCTGCGGTTTCAACGTGGCTCACTACTGCTGCGAGGCGTGCGCCGAACATGGCGAACGCATGTTCTCCACGGGCTGCTGCGATGAGGTGCATCACAACCATCGCCAGCACGAACACGCCGCGGCGCACTGCTGCGAGCATCGCCATGGCGACGGCTACAACACCGCCCACAACGCCTGCACCCTGCAACGGCTGGCTACCGACATTTCGACCATCGACCAGCAACACATCGATCTTGCCCCGATGGCGGCGGTGTGTGCCGTGCTGCCCACGTTCTCCGTCGCTACCGACATTTCCAGCGAACACACCACTTGGCTGTCGTCGCACGCTCCGCCCAAATCCTGTACAGGGCGCGCCGTGTTGGCACGCATCGCTCTGTTGCTCATTTGATTGAATTTGACACGCTCGAACGCGCCGCTTTTCTTGTGGCGCGAAATCACCTTTTGTTCAAATTCAACCAAAAAAGCAATGAAAAAACTGATACCAACAATTCTCTTTTTAGCCGGTGCGGCAGTCGTTTGCGCCGAAAGCATCAGCGGCATCGTGAGCGATGCGGCGGGCGAACCGCTCATCGGAGCCGAAGTCGTGTGGCAAGGCACAGGCGAGGGCACCGTTACCGACATCGACGGATTCTTCGAAATAGAGACGACAGACGCTGCCAACCAACTGCAAATCAGTTATATGGGCTACAAAACGGCGGTTTTTAGCATCACCGACCCCTCGGAAACGCTGCTCGTAACGCTCGAAGACGAAAACACGCAGTTGGCCGACGTGGAAGTGTCGGCACGCGCCGCTGGAACGGTGGTTTCGCGCGTTTCGGCCGTGCAGACACAGCGCATCACGGGCGCAGAACTGTGCAAAGCCGCCTGCTGCAACCTGTCGGAGAGTTTCGAGACGAACGCTTCGGTCGATGTGGCCTACAGCGATGCCGCCACGGGCGCAAAACAGATAAAAATGCTCGGACTTTCGGGCAATTATGTGCAGATGTTGAGCGAAAACACGCCTGGCATTCGCGGTCTCGCCTCGAACTACGGCATGGAATATATCCCCGGCTCGTGGATGGAGAGCATACAGGTGTCGAAAGGCACGGCATCGGTAGTGAACGGCTACGAAGCCACCACGGGGCAAATCAACGTGGAATATCTGAAACCGCAAACCGCTGCGCCCATTGCCATCAACGGTATGCTCAACTCCGAACTCTGCGCCGAACTGAACGCCACGGGCGGCTGGGACATCAACGACCGCCTCTCCACAGGCGTGATGATGCAGTACCGCAACGAAAGCATGGAACACGACCAAAACAAAGACGGATTCATGGATATGCCCAAAGGCAACCGCGCCAATCTGCTCAATCGCTGGTACTACAAAACCGACGACTACACCATGCAACTGCTCGTGCGTGGCCTCTACGACGACCGTCAAGGCGGGCAGACCCAAAAGTGGCGCAAAGATAACCCCGAAGCCACGCCCTACGGCATCGACATCACCACCGTGCGCGTCGACGGCTTTACGAAAAACGGCTACGTCTTCAACCATGAACTCGG
The DNA here is from genome assembly GCA_963658575.1 of Leyella stercorea. Classification (GTDB taxonomy): domain Bacteria; phylum Bacteroidota; class Bacteroidia; order Bacteroidales; family Paludibacteraceae; genus W0P28-013. The sequence continues at coordinate 8,405 of CAVKQB010000019.1, forward strand.
CACCAGCATCGGCATCATCGCGAGCGGCGCATATCACAAGCAAAACAGCCTTTACGGCACCACGCACTACGATGCCACGCAAGGCAACGGCTACTTGAACGCCATTTTCCAAACCTATTTCGACGAAGACAGCCATCACAAAATCACCGCCGGACTCAGTTTCAACTACGACTTTTACGACGAACGGCTGGCGACCAACCGCCTGCAAGACTCCATTTTCGACAAGACACGCAACGAATTTACCCCCGGCATCTTTGCCGAATACGATTTCAAATACGACGAAAAACTGTCGCTGCTCGTGGGCGTGCGCGCCGACTGGAGCAACTATTACGGATTTTTCTGCACGCCGCGCTTCAACGTGCGCTACGCTCCGTGGAAATGGTGGAACCTGCGCGCCTCCGTCGGGCTGGGCTACCGCTCGCCCAACGTGCTGACCGACAACGCCGCCATTTTTGCCAGCAACCGCAAGATAGTTTTGCAGGAAGATCTTTTCGCACAGGAACGCGCCATCAACGCCGGTGTCAGCACCACGTTCTATATCCCGATAGGCAGCCGCGAACTGCAACTCTCGGCCGACTACTACTACACCCACTTCTTCGAATGCGTGGTGGCCGACATGGACAGCGACCCGCACGCCGTAACGTTCAGCAACCTGAACGGCGGCCGCTCCTACGCAGGCAATCTGCAAGTGGAAGCGTCGATGGAGATACTGCGCGGCTGGACAATGACGCTGGCCTACCGCTGGAGCGACGTGAAACAGACCGTCGGCGGGCAGTTGCGCGAAAAACCGCTCACCAACCGCTTCAAAGGCTTGATAACCACCTCGTATCAAACGCCGCTCAAAAAGTGGCAGTTCGATTTCACAGCGCAATTCAACGGCGGCGGCCGGCTGCCCGACCCAGACACAGAAAATCCGCTGTGGGACAAGACTTTCGGCTGGTATCCGCAACTGATGGCGCAAATCACACGCTACTTCAAAACGTGGAGCATCTACATCGGAGCCGAAAACATGACCAATTTCAAGCAGAAAAATCCCATCGTCGGAGCCGACAACCCGTTTGGTACCGATTTTGACGCCTCCATGGCGTGGGGACCAATCACCGGTGCCAAAGCCTACATCGGTTTCCGCTGGGCACTCGATAGAAAGTGAGAAAATGCTAATTAGCAATTAGTAATTAGTAGTTAGTAGTGAGAAATGAGGAGTTAGGAATTAGGAGGGAGGAGTTGTTGAACGCAATTCTGTCCCTCTGCTTGGAGCGAAGCGAAAAGATAGGGGGACGAGGAGCGCAGCGACGGAGGGGGGTGAATTTAATTAAGAATTAAGAATGAATAATGAATAATTATCTAATCAACCAAATCAACAAATAACCAAATCTGCAAATCCACAGAAAACTTAGAAACAGCGCGCAGCGCGAGAAACATAGAAACAATTAGAAACAGCGCGCAGCGCAACCAAATAACCAAATCCACAACACAAAAAACAGATTGACTTATGAAAAAAATGATTGCAAGTGCGGCGATGTTGCTCGTCGCAGTGGCTACATTCGCAGCCACACAAACGGTAAGGCTCGTCGTCGGTCAGATGGAGTGCGCCAACTGCCAAGCCAAAGTCGAGAAAACGCTGGCCTACGAGCGTGGCGTGAAAGACCTCGAATTTAACCTCGAAAACCGCGTGGTAACCATCACCTACGACGACAGCAAAACCACGGTGAAAGACCTGCAAAAATCGCTGCTCAAAAATCTGAAGTACAAATCGCGCGTACTGAACGAAGGCGACGCTCTGCCCACGTTCAACGACGACAACGACCACGACGAAGATCACGAAGACCGCACGCAGAACGATTTCTGAACGCCGCGCCTTCGGCAAAAATAGGCAGCATCGCCCCTGAACACACAGCGCGAAAACGTTGCGCGGATTGTTGCACCGAAAAAAGAACCTTGCAAATTTGTTTGGTTCGATTATTCTGTGTAAATTTGTCAGTCGAACTGAAAAATTGTCAGTCTTATGCAACCAAGTGAAATACAGGCAGTTAAGCAACGTTTCGGTATCATTGGCGTGTCGGCCGCGCTCAATCGGGCTATCGATATTGCCGTGCAGGTGTCGTCGACCGACCTTTCGGTGCTGATAACGGGCGAAAGCGGTGTCGGTAAGGAGAAATTCCCGCAAATCATACACCAATACAGCCCGCGCAAACACAACGCCTACATCGCGGTAAACTGCGGCGCAATACCCGAAGGCACCATCGACAGCGAACTGTTCGGCCACGAAAAAGGCGCGTTCACCAGCGCCACGAGCGACCGCAAAGGCTACTTCGAGGTGGCCGACGGCGGCACCATATTCCTCGACGAGGTGGGCGAACTGCCGCTCTCGACCCAAGTGCGCCTGCTGCGCGTGCTCGAAGCCGGCGAATTTATGCGCGTCGGCTCGTCGAAAGTGCAGAAAACCAACGTGCGCGTGGTGGCTGCCACCAATCTGAATATGCCGCAAGCCATTGCCGAAGGGCGTTTCCGCGAAGACCTCTACTATCGCCTGAATGCCGTGCCGATACATATTCCGCCGTTGCGCGAACGCAAAGAAGACACCGTGTTGCTCTTCCGCAAATTTGCCGCCGATTTCGCCGAAAAATACAATATGCCCGTGGTGAAACTCACCGACGAAGCACAAGAAATCCTGAAAAACTACTATTGGAAAGGCAATATCAGGCAGTTGAAAAACATCACGGAGCAAATCTCGGTGATAGAACCCGAACGCACCATCGCTCCCGACACGCTGAAACGCTACCTGCCCGACAACGAACAAACGGTGCTGCCGACACTCTTCGGACAACGCGACGAACACGAAAACAAATCGTTCAACAACGAACGCGAAATACTCTATCAGGTGCTGTTCGACATGAAAAAAGACATGAACGACCTGAAAAAATTGGTGAACGACATCATGGCGGGCGAGGCGCAACCGCAAAACTATACGCCACAGCACTACATGCCGACATCGGTGCCAACCACCACGCTTGTCGCGCCCGAACCGCATGCGCAGCCCGAAGTCATCAACATCGTACCAGCTAGCGGCAAACAAAAACTGATGCAAAACCGCCAAGTGGAAGACACCGAAGAGTACGTCGAAGAGTCGCTCTCGCTGGTCGATGCCGAAAAAGAGATGATAACCAAAGCCCTTGAACGACACGGCGGCAAACGCAAACTCGCCGCACAAGACCTGAAAATATCGGAACGCACGCTCTACCGCAAAATCAAAGAATACGGAATCAGTGAGCAGTGAAAAAAATTAGTAGTGAGCAGTTAGAAATTAGTAGTGAGCAGTTAGGAATGAGGAGTGTTTTTAATTGACAGATTTACAAATTTACGGATTGACGAATTGAAACATTCAATGATTCGATGATTCAATAATTCAATGATTTAATTCTGTCCCTCTGCCGAGCGCAGCGAGGATAGGGGGACGAGGAGCGACAGCGACGGAGGGGGTTGAATTTAATTAAGAATTAAGAATGAATAATTAAGAATATCCAACTCAACAAATAACCAAATCAACAAATAACTAAATCTGCAAATCCGCAAAAACTTAGAAACAAACGCAGCGAAAAAATGAAACGCCTTGTACTATTCGCCATAATTGCGGCCTCGATTGCGGCTTCGTGCACCATCTCGTACAAATTCAATGGTGCCAGCATCGACTACACCAAGGTGAAAAGCATCACCGTGGCCGACTTCACCAACCAAGCCACACTCGTCAATCCGTCGCTCGTCAACACATTCAACGACGCGCTGAAAGACGCATACAGTCGCCAAACACGGCTCGAACAGACACGGCGTGGCGGCGATTTGCAGGTCGAAGGCGAAATTACCACCTACTCGCTCACACCGCTCTCTATCGGTTCCGATGCCTACGCCGCCGAAACGCGCCTGACCATAGGCGTGCGCGTGCGCTACACCAACAATACCAACAACGAAGAGGACTTCGAACGCACCTTCTCGGCCAACCGCACATTCCCAAGCACCTCCACGCTCGAAGATGTGCAAGACCAACTGTGCGAAGAGATGGTCGAAGAACTCGTCGACCAGATATTCAATGCAACTGTTGCTAATTGGTAATCGATTGAAAATTAACGATTTGCGAATCGATGTGATTTTTTAATGCCGAAAAAATTGGTGGAACGAAAAAATTGCCGTATCTTTGCCGACCGAAAAATCGTTGGACGAAAAATAGACACACATTATGTATAATCTTTTGACAATTCTCGCTGTAGTAGCATCAGTTATCTTGGTGCTGATTGTGTTGGTGCAAAACTCCAAAGGCGGCGGCTTGGCCTCAAGTTTCTCGAGCTCGAACCAAATCATGGGCGTTCGCAAGACGACCGATTTCCTCGAGAAAACCACATGGACACTGATTGCGTTCATCGTTGTTTGCTGCGTTTTTGCCACGGGCGTACACAAAGGCAGCGGCGTAGCCGCCTCGTCCGAAGTGGCCGAAGAGGCCGCCAACATGCAGCACGAAGCCGCACCGGCAGCCCCATTCAACGAGGCTGCTCCGGCCGAATAAAATAGTCGGGCGCAAACCCGATTGTCGGGCAGTTACCAGAGTGGCCAAATGGGGCAGACTGTAAATCTGCTGGTTTTTACCTTCGGTGGTTCGAATCCATCACTGCCCACAAAATCCCGAACACGGAAATGTTCGGGGTTTTTCTTTGCGAAAGACGACAAATGACCGCATCGTTTGTTTTTGTCGAAAGAAAAAACTACCTTTGCATATTGCTTTGTGCGGAAATGAATAAAGTGCAGGTGCAGATAGAGGGCTTGAGCGAGGCCAAAGTGGCCGAAGATGTCTATTGGCTGTTGTTCAAAGAGGTCGATGGAGGCCGCCACGCACTGATATTGGTGGGCAAAGCCGAGGCGCAAGCCATCACCGTAAGCCTGCAAAAAGCCCAACTGCCCGTGAAGCTGACGCACCAACTTTTTGCCGAAATAGTGCATCGCTACGGCATTCAGTTGCGGGAAGTGGTGATAATGAACGACGACGACGACCGACCGTTCAGGGCGCGGCTGCTATGGGGCGATGCCTACGATGGCGACAACGCCTACGAAACCGAAGCGCGCGCATCGGACGGCGTGGCGCTGGCACTCTGTTGCGGCGTGCCGATATACATGGAGAGCGGCGTTTTAGACCGATTCGGAAACCTAACAACCGTCCGCCCGAGCGAACTTACCGACGACGACCTGCACGACCTGCTGACAAAAGCCATTGCCGACGAAAACTACGAACAGGCCGCCCAATTGCGCGACGAAATCAAGAAAAGAGACCAAAAAAATCCGCCAACCGCTTAACCTTTGCTAGCAATTCTAAATTCAGAAACCCTTAAATCTTAAATACTTAACACTATGAACATGAAACTGCGTTTAATCGTAATGAACTTCCTCGAATATGCTGTTTGGGGAGCGTATCTCACCTGCATGGGGCGCTACTTGGCGACCAACGGCATGGGTGGCAACATCGGCATATTCTATTCCATTCAGGGCATTGTGAGCCTGTTTATGCCTGCGCTGATGGGCATCGTGGCCGACCGCTGGATTCCAGCGCAAAAATGTCTGTCGCTTTGCCATGGCTTGGCGGGCGCATTCATGATAGCGGCTGGCGTATATGGCGTTACTGCTGGTGCCGATGTGCAATTCGGGCTGCTGTTTACATTCTACACGCTGAGCGTGGCGTTCTTTATGCCAACCATTGCGCTGAGCAATTCGGTGGCGTTCAACGCGCTGATTACGGCCGGGTTGGATACTGTAAAAGATTTTCCGCCCATTCGTGTTTTTGGCACTATTGGCTTCATCGCCATGATGTGGTGCGTCGATCTCTGCGGATTGCAAGCCACCGCTTGGCAGTTTGTGGTGAGCGGCGGACTCAGCCTTTTGCTGGCGGCCTATTCGCTCACATTGCCCGCGTGCGAAATCAAGCAGGTCGAAGGCAAGGTAAATCTTGTAGATGCCCTCGGACTGAAGGCGTTCGCTCTGTTCAAACAGAAAAAGATGGCGTTGTTCTTCTTCTTCTCGATGTGCTTGGGCGTGAGCCTGCAGATAACCAACGGTTTCGCCAATCCGTTCCTCGGCAGTTTCGAGCATTTCACCGAATGGGCGGAGTCGTTTGGCGTGCGCCACTCGAACATGCTTATCTCCATCTCGCAGATGTGCGAAGCCATTTGCATCTTGTTCATTCCGTTCTGCCTGAAACGCTTCGGTATCAAGAATGTGATGCTCATGGCCATGTTTGCGTGGGTGCTGCGTTTCGGTCTGTTTGGTGCCGGAAACCCTGGATCGGGTGTTTGGATGTTTGTGCTTAGTTGCGTTGTCTATGGCTTTGCGTTCGACTTCTTCAACATTTCGGGTGCGCTGTATGTCGACCAAGAGACCAGCCCCGATATGCGTTCGAGCGCACAAGGCCTGTTCATGATGATGACCAACGGCGTGGGCGCAACCATCGGCACATTGAGCGCACAAGCGGTGGTGAACAAATGCGTGCCAACCGTAAGCGACGAAACATGGAATATGCTCGCCGCCCTCGAAAATGGCGTGGAAGCCGTGCATGCTAAAGCCATGGAAGTTTGGCAAGGCTGGCAAACGGCGTGGTACATATTTGCGGCATACGCCTTGGTAGTGGCTATTTTGTTCTGGCTGTTCTTCCCCAAAACGCCCGTCGAAAAATCGGAGCCCAAAGCCCAAAACGTTGAGAAATAAGCAGATTCGCACAGTTCGAAGCGTCAAGTCATTGAATCAAAAAGTTATTAAGTCATTTGCATGGAAAACCTTGGCATGGTGCTGCGCACCGAACATTTGGTGAAAACTTACGGTAAACGCACCGTAGTGAACGACGTGTCGATACATGTGAAGCAAGGCGAAATCGTCGGGCTGCTCGGCCCGAACGGCGCAGGCAAAACCACCACGTTCTACATGACTACGGGGCTTACGCCGCCTAACCAAGGCAAAATTTTTCTGAACGACACGGACATAACCAACTATCCCGTGTACAAACGCGCTCGCGCTGGCATCGGCTACTTGGCGCAAGAGGCCTCCGTGTTTCGCAAAATGACGGTCGAAAACAACATTCTTTCGGTGTTGGAACTGACCGACAAAACACGCGAAGAACAGCACGAAAAACTCGAAAGTCTCATCGCCGAATTTCGCCTGCAAAAGGTGCGCAAAAATATCGGCGACCGTCTGTCGGGCGGTGAACGGCGACGCACCGAAATTGCTCGCTGTCTGGCCATTGAGCCGAGTTTCATCATGCTCGACGAACCGTTTGCCGGTGTCGACCCGATAGCCGTGCAGGACATTCAGGACATCGTTTGGCACTTGAAAGACCGTAACATCGGCATCTTAATAACCGACCACAACGTGGACGAGACGCTCTCGATTACCGACCGCGCCTATCTGCTGTTCGAGGGCACCATATTGTTTCACGGCAGCCCCGAAGAGTTGGCCGCCAATCCCGTGGTGCGCGAGCGTTACCTCGGTCGCGACTTTGTGCTGAAGAAAAAGACGCGCGTGGAAATCTGACGGTCGCAAAAGCCTCCGATAACGCAAGGACACCGCACGTGCGGTGTCCTTTTTTTCCGATGCACGCACAAAAAAAACGAATGCCGAACAAATCTGTTCGGCATTCTTCGTTTGGTAGCGGGACCGAGAATTGAACTCGGGACCTCCGGGTTATGAATCCGACGCTCTAACCAACTGAGCTATCCCGCCATCGCTCTGAATATTTGAGCGTGCAAAAGTACACATTTTCGGCGAACCGACAAGCGTTTTTGCGAAAAAAGTGCGATTACTTCATTTTTGCGGCGATGGCAGCGGCTATTTGCGCCATTTCGTCGGCTGGCAGTTGCAGTTTGGCGTTGGAAAAATTCATATCGCCCTCGTGCTGCATCGGCACCAGATGTACATGAACGTGAGGCACTTCCATGCCCAGCACAGCCACGCCTATGCGCTTGCAGGGTAGGGCAAGCCGTTGCGCCTTGGCCACTTTTTTGGCAAAAAGCATCAGGCCGGCATAGGTCGCGTCGTCGAGGTCGAAAATGTAGTCCTTCTCCACTTTCGGCACGACCAGCGTGTGGCCTTTGGCCAGCGGATTGATGTCGAGAAAGGCGAAATAGTGCTCGTCCTCGGCCACTTTGTAGCAGGGAATTTCGCCGTTGATGATGCGTGTGAAAAGCGTTGCCATGGTCGGTCAGATTGAGATGGAGAGAATTTCGAGTTTCAGCAGGCCGGCAGGCACTTGAATTTCGGCCACATCGCCCACTTTTTTGTCGAGCAGACCTTTGGCTATGGGCGTGGCGATGGCCAATTTGCCTTCGCGGAAGTTGGCTTCGCTCTCGCTCACGATGGTGTATTCCATCTCTTGGCCGTTGGCTACGTTGCGCACGCGCACGCGACTCATTATCTGCACGGCGTCGGTTTTGAGTTTGCTCTCGTCTATCAGGCGGGCGTTGGCTACGCGCTCCTTGAGTTGCGAAATTTTCATTTCGAGCATGCCTTGCGCCTCTTTGGCTGCGTCGTATTCGGCGTTTTCGGAGAGGTCGCCTTTGTCGCGCGCTTCGGCTATCTGGTGCGATATCATCGGGCGTTCCACCATCTCCATGTGCTGAATCTGTTCCAGCAACTTCTTGTAACCCTCTTCGGTCATATAAACTACTGCCATAACTTCTGGTTTTTAGTTAGCGGATTTCTTTTTTGTATAGTGTAAAATAATGAAGAATTCCAACCGACGTTGGAACCCCTCACATATATCGCTACAAAGGTACGGACTTTTTCGGTTATATCAAAATTTTTGGCGGGATTTTTTCACGGGGCATGTTTTTGCGCTGGTCAAAAGTATTTGCGGTTCAGGATTTCGCTGGCCACGATGGCGCGTTTCACGTCGTCTTCGTCGGCGAAGTCGATGACAGGCACGTTTGGCTCGTCGGGCGGCACTTCGGTGGGCGTGGTGTGCTTGTGCAGCGTGGTGCGTTCGCCTTCGGGCTGCGGCTTGGCGGCGACAGGCATCGTTTCGGGCTGCGGCTCGAATGTGGGCGCGAATGGCGTTGTTTCGTCTTCGGGAGTTGCCCATTCGCTCTCGTAAGTCGTTGTTTCGTCTTCGTTTTCGTCGAGTTGGGGCGCGGGCGTGTTGCGTTTGGGCTCTTTCGACCGAAACGATTTGATGATGCTGCTCAACACGGCCGCCACAATCACCACGAGGTAGAATATGTAGCCAAAATCGTCCATTTTTGTCTGTTGTCGGTTGCAAAGATAGTAAAAGTTTTTCGATTGGCGACGTTTTTTGCGGTGCAATAAATCGGCCGTCGCCTCGTTTTCTTATTGTAGCGAGTCGTTTTTCGTTTCAGAAAAAATCGCTATCTTTGCACACTTTAGGAGTTATCGATTTTTTAGCAGATAGAATGAGGCGTTTTCTAGGCATACAGTGGCTGATGATGTGCTGCATTTTGGGCGCGACAGCCCAAAGTGTGCGGCTGCATTGGCTGCCCGTGGCTACGTTTACGGCCGATAGCGTTTCGGTCGAGGCGTTGGCGCTCGATGGCGGCTGCTACACGCGTTGCAGTCGGTTGCCGTCGTTTGTGGTCGATTTGCCGCATGGCGGCACGGCCGAGTTGGCGCATGTGGTTTATGCCGACCTTTCGACCGACGAGCGTGCAGTGGCGCAAGCCTACGCCGATCTGATTCCTGATGCACCGCTGCTGAACCAATATGTGCAGACTGTGCGCCGCGTGGCGACACACAAATTGGAGGTTTTTCCCTTGGTGCAGCGCGATGGCGCGATAAAAAAAATCGAAGCGTTCGACATTGTGCAGACGGCACCGCGCAAAGCACCAGCCGCTGCGGCAGCGAGCAGCAAAATGCATTATACCGACCATTCGGTGCTGAAAAGCGGCAAATTTGTCAAAATTGCCGTGCAGCAAAGCGGGCTGTACAAATTGACTTACGAGGAGTTGCAGAATATGGGCGTAGACCCGCAGCGAGCGCGCATTTTCGGTTATGGCGGCGCCATGCTGAACGAGGATTTCTCGAAGCCTTATCTCGACGACCTGCCCGAAGCCGCCATCTACGAACAGAAGGGTAGCGACGGCGTTTTTGGGGCTGGCGACTACATCATCTTCTACGGACAGGGACCGACTTCGTGGCAATACAACGTCGACGGCTGCTTCCGCCATACGCAAAACGTCTATTCGAACTACGGCTACTATTTTGTCTCGTCCGATGCTGGGCAGGGCAAGCGCATTGCGCTGGCAGCGGCTACAAAGGCCGAGCCTGCGGGCAATATCAGCACCTTTGCCGACTATTTCGTTCACGAAAAAGATTTGGTGAATTTCGTCCAATCGGGGCGCGAATTTTATGGTGAGGAGTTCGCTGCCGGCAAATCGCAATCGTTTGCCTATGCGCTGTCGAACGTGGCGGCCGAGCCGGCGTTGTTCATGCTCAATGTGGCGACCAAATCGCAATCGAGCGGCAAGTTCGATATCGCGGTGAACGGTCGGAGCGTGGGCAGCCTGACCACCCTTTCGATGAAGGACGCCTCCATCTACGAATACGCGCGAACGGCCATCACGGCTTCGCCCATCGTATTCACGCCGCAAGCGGGCGACGCATGCAACGTGTCGCTCACCTACAACAATTCCGACGGTAGTGCGTGGCTCAACTATTTCGAAGTGAATCTGAAGCGGCAACTGAAAATGGCGGGTAACGCGCCCCTGTTTTTCCGCAACGTCGATTCGATAGGCAACGACATGGCCATGCGCTATGTGGTGGAGAGTGCCAGCACATCGACAGAAATTTGGGACATCACCGATAAGCAAAACATCGTGCGTGTGCCGGCTACATACGCCAACGGCAGCCTCACGTTTGTCGATAGCGTGCGTACGCTCAAAGAGTATGTGGCGGTCGATCCGACACGCAGCAGTTTCCTGTCGCCAACGGTCGTCGGCACGGTGGGCAACCAAGACTTGCACGCCTTGTCGCAGATGGATATGGTGATTTTGGCTCCCGCCGAATATCTGTCCGAAGCCGAACGTTTGGCCGAGGCGCACCGCTCGGTGCAAAATTTGCGCGTGGAGGTGGTCGATGTGGAGCAGGTCTACAACGAATTTTCGTCGGGCATGCGCGATGCCACCGCCTATCGCCGCCTGATGAAACTCTTCTACGACCGCGCTTCGGGCAACGACGATATGCCGCGCTATCTGCTGCTGTTTGGCGGTGGCGTGTACGACAATCGCAAGATAATCGTCAAAGAAGATTACGACAAACTGCTCACCTTTCAATCGTACAATTCGGTTTGCAGCACCGACTCGTATGTGTGCGACGACTATTTCGCCCTGCTCGACGACGATGAGGGGGCAAAAATTACCAGCGACGGCATGGACATCGGCATCGGGCGATTCCCCGTGCATACCCTCGACGATGCACGCACTATTGTGGACAAAACCATCGGCTATCTCGAAAATCGCATTGTGGGCAGCTGGAAAAACCAACTCCTGTTTGTGGCCGACGACGGCGACGGCAATCAGCATACACGCAGTTGCGACAGCGTGGCCAACATGACCCAGCGCAACTATCCCGACATGCTCGCGCGCAAACTCTATCTCGATGCCTACAAACAAGAGGTGTCGGCCTCGGGCGAAACCTATCCGCTGGTCATCGAATTGTTCGACAACTACATCAAAAACGGCGTGCTGATGGTGAACTACATGGGACATGGCGGACACACCGCGTGGACCAACGAGGGACTGATTACGTACGACCGCATTGTGAACATGTACAACGAACGGTTGCCGCTGTTTGTTACCGCCACCTGCGATTTTAGCCGTTTCGACGGCAACAGCACGCCCAGTGGCGGCGAACTGATGCTGCTCAACGCGCACGGCGGTGCCATCGCGCTATTCACCACCACGCGCACCGTGTATGCCGAACCAAATTTCCTGCTCAATCTGCAGTTTGCCCGACATATTTTTGCCCGCGACGGGCAAGGGAAGCCCATTCGTTTCGGCGATGTGATGCGCCAATCGAAAAACTCGCTCGGATCCGACTCGAACAAGATGAACTTCACGCTGCTCGGCGACCCAGCGTTGGAATTGGCCTATCCGGCCACGCACCAAGTGCTGACCGACAGCATCACACTCGTTGCTACGAACGACACGCTCGCCAGCGACACCATCAGAGCACTCAGCAAAGTGCGCATCTACGGTCATGTGGCACGCGAACAGGAAACCGCGCTCGATGCCGACTTCAATGGGCTGGTGGCGGTGAACGTGTTCGACAAACTCGAAAGCATCACCACGCTCAGCAACGATGCGCCCGCCAACAAAGGCTACACCTTCACCGACCGCACCAACGCGCTGTTTGTCGGGCAGTCGATCGTCGATAGCGGACGCTTCGTTACCGAATTCATCGTGCCGAAAGATATTCGCTACAACTACGGCGCAGGGCGCATTGTCTATTACGCCTCCGACACCGTCAACGACTACGAAGCCAACGGCTATTACGAGCGTTTCACCATTGGCGGCGAAGACCCGAACGCGCCCGACGACGACAGCGGCCCCAGCGTCGAAATCTACCTGAACACGCCCGATTTCCGTTCGGGCGATGCCACCAACGAATCGCCGCTGTTTGTGGCCAACATATCGGACGACAGCGGCATCAACGCCATTGGCAACGGCATCGGGCACGACATCATGCTCAAACTCGACAACAGTCCGCAGATGGAAACCACGCTCAACAGTTACTACGCCACCAACGTGGGCGATTACCGCAGCGGCACCATCAAATACCAATTCAGCGATTTGGCCGAAGGGCAGCACCATCTCTTCTTCCGCGTGTGGGATTTGCAAAACAATTCGACCACCGCCGAACTCGATTTCGTAGTGAAAAAAGGGCTGAAGCCGCACCTCGCCGACATGTTCGTCTATCCGAATCCGACCAACGGCAGCAGCCGCATCACATTCGTCTATCGGCACGACCGCCCCGAACAGCCGCTGAAGTTCACCGCCACCGTGGCCGACCTCACAGGGCGCATCGTCTATACCAGTAGCAAAACGCAATACGTGTACGATAACGAAACCGAAATGACGTGGGACGATTTTGTACATCGTGTCAGCCCGGGCATCTACATCGTGCGCATGCAGGTGCAGGTCGAAGGCGGCGACAGCACCACGAAAAGCGCGAAACTGATGATAACGAAATAGTTGGCCGCGAGACATCGGGAGCCGAAAGCGCAAAAAAGTTGTTGCCTGTGTTCCCCGCTCATTTGCTCCAACGTCAAAAAAAACACAATAAAAAACAGCGCGAAACGTTATAAAAAGAGTAACTTTGCGCATCGAAACATGTGAAATATGAAAAAAACGATGATTTTAGTCGCTGCAGCGTTTGTATCGCTGGCGACGTATGCCGCAGACGTAGACGACACCTTTAACCCGTTGATTACGGGCGTGCCGTCGCTTTCTATTGGCCCCGATGCGGTGGCTGGCGGCTTGGGTGATATAGGTGCCGCTACTGTGCCCGACAACAGTTCGCAGCATTGGAACTCGTCGAAATATGCCCAGATGCCGAGCAGTGCAGGCTTCACCATCAGTTATGTGCCGTGGCTGCGCAGCCTTGGCGTGAGCGACCTCGACATCGCCTACCTGTCGGGCTACTACCAGATAAGCCGCATAGCCGGTACGGTGTCGGCATCGCTGCGGTTCTTCTCGCTGGGCGAAGTGCAACTGCGCGAGAGCAAAGATGCCGTGCCAATCTCCGTTAAACCCTACGAATTGGCGTTCGACCTCGGCTACGAGCGTATGCTTAGCGAACACTTCTCGATGGGCGTGGTATTCCGCTACATCTGCTCCGACTTGAGTGCCAAAAACGACGACAATTACCATACGGGACATGCCTTCGGTGCCGACATCAACGGCTACTACGAACTGCCTATCGACATCAGAACCGGCACGTCGAAGTTTGCTTTTGGCTTCAACATCAGCAATCTCGGCACGAAAATCTCGTACGACGATGGCGAGACCAGCAACTTTTTGCCTACCGACCTGCGTGTAGGCTTCTCCTATCTGGTGCCGTTCAATCGCTACAACCGCTTGAGCCTCAGCGTCGATTTCGACAAACTGATGGTGCCGTCGCGCAAAGTGAACGAGCGCATCGCCAAAAAGGCTGGCATCGATACTAGCAACAAAAGCCCGAACGACGATGGCAGTTGGACACTTGAAGAAGAGTACACCGATATTTCGCCGATGAAAGGTCTGTTTTGGTCGTTTGCCGATGCGCCGGGCGGAGTCAAGGAGGAGTTTAGGGAGATTAACTTCGGTGTGGGCTTGGAGTACGCCTACAACGAGCAGTTCTTCGGCCGCGTGGGCTACCACAACGAAGCCAAAAGCAAAGGCAACCGCAAGTATTTCACCTTCGGCGCTGGCTTCCGTCTGTCGGCCTTCCGCTTGGACGTGGGCTATGTGCTCGGCCTGAAAAACACGCCGCTCGACCAAACCCTGCGTTTCTCGCTCGCCTTCGATGTCGATGGCATCAAAGCCTTGGCGGACAGGAACAAATAATGGACAAATTAGTAGCAAGACACAAGAGGTTATAGGTTATAGGTTATAGGTGAGAGTTAGTTAGGAGTGAGGAGTTAGGAGTTAGTAATGAGTAGTGAGGAGTTAGGAATGAGGAGTGTTTTTAATTGACAGATTTACAAATTTACGGATTTACGAATTGAAACATTCAATGATTCGATGATTCAATAATTCAATGATTTAATTCTGTCCCTCTGCCGAGCGCAGCGAGGATAGGGGGACGAGGAGCGATAGCGACGGAGGGGGTTCTTCCTAATTAAGAATTAAGCGGCGTTGTTGGGCGCGTGCCTGTCCCCTTTTCAAGGGGACGAGCGAAGCGGAGGGGTTGAAGCCAATTTACGGATTTACGAATTTTCAGATTGACCAAATTATTTGCACAATAATCAACTGATCAACCAATCAACTGATCAACCCAATTCCCAAATTTCCAAATAACCAAATCCACAAATCTTCAAATATGAGAATTGGTTTCGGTTTTGATGTGCACAAAATCGTGCAGGGGCGCGAGTTGTGGCTGGGGGGCATCAGGATTGATGCTCCGTTTGGCTTGCTTGGCCACAGCGATGCCGATGTGCTGATTCACGCCATTTGCGATGCGTTGTTGGGTGCGGCCAACTTGCGCGACATCGGCTACCATTTCCCCGACACCGCCGCCGAATACGCCGGCATCGACAGCAAAATTCTGCTACGCAAAACCATGGCGTTGTTGCGCAGCCACGGCTACGAACTCGGCAACGTCGATTGCACCGTGTGTGCCGAAGTCCCCAAACTGAATCCGCACATCGAAGCCATGCAGGCCTGTCTGGCCGAAACCATGGGCGTGGCGTGCGGAGCCATCTCCATCAAAGCCACCACCACCGAACAACTTGGCTTCACCGGCCGCCGCGAAGGCATCTCGGCCTACGCCGTCGCACTCATCACTACCGGCAACGCAAGGTAGCAAAATAGTTCATCTACAAAAAGTTGCGCTCGACACGAAACAGAGCCAAAAGCAATGAAAAAAGCATTTACACTGATGGCGGCAGCGTTGCTGGCCTGCTCGGCGGTGTATGCCAAAAAGGCACCACTGACCGTAACAACTGGCGATATCTGTGCGCTCTTGAAGGCCAATGCGGCCATGGTTGTAGAGTTCGACTACTCGCACGCCATGTGGGAAGAGGAGGAAACGTACAAGGACTTCTGCGGCGATACGTACGCGGAGCGTTTGGAAAACTCGGTTACCGCTTTTGTGGCGGCATTTAACCGAGAAAACGCTACGTTGAAAGCCACGGCTTCGGGAGATGCGGCCTACAAAATGGTGATTGTGATGGACAATCTGGAACGCAAGCAAGGCGTGTCGATGTGGGGCAGAATGTACATTCGCATCATAGCCACCATCAATGTGTACGACACGGCAACCAATCAGTTGGTTCTTACGGTGAGCGTGAAAAACCATGCTGGCGGAGAGGATTTCGCTCCGTCAGACCGCTTGAACAAGTGCTTCGACAGTCTGGCTGTGGACTTTGTGCGCTTAGGCAAAAAATGCCAATGAGAAAAAAGGCGTAAAAGGTGCGCTTGCTGCATATTTAAGGCTGAATTCCCAACGGGAATCCAGCCTTAATTTTTGTGCAACGGAGCATTTCGTGGATTGCCCCTGTTTCGCCGATTCTATTTCAGCCCGCGGCCGCGCAGCATGGCATCGGGATTGGGTTTGGCACCGCGGAAACGCACGAAGAGCGTCATCGGGTCTTCGCTGCCGCCCTTTTCGAGGCAGTTGGTGCGGAACGAATGGGCTGTTGCTGCATCGAAAATGCCGTTTTGGCGGAACAGTTCGAACGCGTCCTTGTCGAGCACCTCAGCCCACAGATAACTGTAGTAGCCAGCGCAGTAGCCGTTGTTGAACACATGGTTGAAATTGGTGGTGGTGTAGCGCGGCGCAATTTCGGGAATGAGTCCGATTTCGGCCATTTTCTCCTTTTCGAACGTCTGCACATCGATGCCGTCGATGCTGGTCAGTTCGTGCCATTTCATGTCGAGAATGGCGGCGGCAGTCAGTTCGGTGGTTACGAAGCCTTGGTTGAAGAGCAGGCTGCGGTTGATTTTTTCGACCAGCGAATCGGGAATGACTTCGTCCGTTTGGTAGTGGTGCGCATACATGGCCAGCACTTCGGGTTCGAATGCCCAATTTTCGTTGATTTGGCTCATCATCTCCACGAAATCGCGCGGTACGTTGGTGCCGCTCACGCTTGGGTAGTGGCATTGCGACAGCAGGCTATGCAGGGCGTGGCCAAATTCGTGGAAAAGCGTTTCCACCTCGTCGAGCGTGAGCAACGATGGCGTGTTGGCTGTCGGTTTGGTGAAGTTGCCCACGTTCACCACGATGGGGCGCACCATGTTGCCGTCGATGTTTTGTTGGCTGCGGTAGTCGTTCATCCATGCGCCGCCGCGTTTGCTGGCGCGCGGGTAGTAGTCGGTGTAGAACAGACCGATGAGCGAACCGTCGGCATCGGTTACTTTGAACGCCTCGACATCGGGATTGTAAACCGGCACAGAATCGAGTTTTTCGAAGTTCAGCCCGTAGAGTTTGTGTGCGCAGGCAAACACGCCTTCGCGTACGCGTTCCATTTGGAAATAGGGCTTGATGTCGTCCTCGTTGAGCGCGTATTTCTCGCGGCGAAGCCGTTCGGTGTAGTAGTCCCAATCCCACGCTTCGAGTTTGAATCCGCCGTGGTCGCGGTCGATGAGTTTTTGCAGTTCGGCGCGTTCGGTTTTGGCTTTGTTGTTGGCTGCAACGAATATCTCGCCGAGGAATTTATCGACGGCGGGCGCAATTTTGGCCATCGTTTCGTCGAGAATGAAGTCGGCTGGCGTGTCGAATCCGAGCAGTTTGGCCTTTTCGATGCGCAGACGCATGATGTCGAGCACTATTTGGTTGTTGTCGTTGGCATTGCCGTTGTTGCCGCGGTTGATGTAGGCTTTGTACACCTTTTCGCGCAGGTCGCGGCGTTCGCTGTATTGCAGGAACGGAATGCGGCTTGGGGCGTGCAGCGTAATCAGATATTTGCCGTCGTGGCCTGCGGCGGTGGCGGCTTCGGCTGCTGCGGCGCGCACGGCTTCGGGCAGTCCAGCCAAATCCGATTCTTCAAGCACGAGTTGGAAGGCGTTGTTTTCGGCCAGCAGGTTGGTGCCAAATTTCTGTTCCAATCCCGACAGTTGTTTGTTTATCTCGCGCAGGCGGGCTTGTTTGTCGGCATCGAGTGCAATGCCGTTGCGCACGAAACTGCGGTTCATGTTTTCGAGCACGGTGGCCTGTTCGGGCGTGAGCGTGAGCGACTCTTTCTGCGCGTAGATGGCCGCCACACGCTTGTAGAGGTCGGCGTTCATGAATATGTTGTCGTTATGCTCGGTGATGAGCGGCAAAGCCTCCTCGACGATGGCGTTCAGGTGGTCGTTGCCGTCGGTTTCTACCACGTTGAACAGCACTCCGACGACTTTGGCGAGCAGCGCGCCCGATTTTTCGTAGGCTGCGATGGTGTTTTCGAACGTTGGCGCGGCGGTGTCGGCCACGATAGCATCGATTTCGGCCTGTTGTTGCGCGATGCCTTCGCGTATGGCGGGCAGGTAGTCGTCTTCCTCTATCTGGTCGAACGGCGGCAGACCGTATGGCGTGTTCCACTCCGTCAGAAATGGATTCTCGCGGTGATTGCAAGCAGTTAGCATAAGCATTGCAGTTAAGATGATTCCAAGTTTTTTCATTTTGTCAAAATTTCAGATTTCAGATTTCAGATTTCAAATTGGGTTGATTAGTTTAACACCCTGACGAAAGTTCCTACTGCCAAAAAATAATTAAATAATTGGAAATTAAACAATTAACCTAGCGTTTTCTCTGTTGTTGCATGGCTTTCATCTGTTCGCGTTGTGCGGCTTCGAGGCGGGCGAGGAAGCCCGATTTTTTGGCGGGTTTCGATTTCTTGGCTTCGAGTTTGGCCAGCAGTTTTTTCTCGTCGATGCAGAGGCGGAAAATGTAGGTTTGTACGATGGTGAACAGCAGCGAGATGAAGTAGTAATAACTCAAACCCGAGGCGTAGTCGTTGAAGATGAACAGGAACATGAGCGGCATCAGGTACATCATCCATTTCATCACTTTCATCTGGTCGTTCATGCCTGCCTGCGACGACATGTTTATCTTGGTGTAGATGATGTTGGTGATGGTCATCAGCAAGCAAAACAGACTGATGTGGTTGCCGAAGTAGGGCGTGATGATGGGAATGTAGGCGTTCCAACTTACGATGGCGTCGTAACTCGACAGGTCGTGTGCCCAAAGGAAACTCTGTTGCCGCAGTTCGATGGCCGTGGGGAAGAAGGCGAACATGGCAAACAGTATGGGCATCTGCAGCAGCATCGGTAGGCAGCCGCTCATGGGACTCACGCCCACTTTGCGGTACAAAGCCATGGTGGCTTGCTGGCGTTCCATCGCCTTTTCGGGCGGATATTTGGCCGTAATCTCGTCGATTTGCGGCTTCAACACGCGCATTTTGGCGGTCGACATGTACGATTTGTAGGTGAACGGCAGCAAAACAAGTTTCACGGCGATGGTCATCAGCAAGATGATGATGCCGAAGTTGGCGATGTAGCGGTTCAGAAAGTTGAACAGCGGAATGACAAACCATTCGCTCACCCAGCGGAATATGGCCCAGCCGAGCGGAACGATTTTTTCGAGGTGCAGCCGTTCGTCGCTATTTTCAATGTTGTCGTCGTAATGGCGCAGAATTTTATACTGGTTTGGCCCCATGAACAGGCGGAACTGTGTCGGTTTTTCGCCTTTCGGGTCGAACGCTACCGATGCCTCGGCTTTGTAGTGTTTCAAGTAGCCCGGCCGTTTGTCGATGATGCTGCTCTGCAGCGTGGGCGATTGGAACGGATCGTTGGCAATGAGTATGGTGCTGAAGAATTGGTCTTTGAACGCAATCCACTGCACGCGCCCCGAGGTCTTTTCGATGTCGTCTTTCGATTCGCTCAGTTGCTCCATGTCGTCGCCGGCGTAGCGGTAGTTGAGCGTGGTGTAGCGGCTCTCGAATTTGCGGCTGCGCTCTTGCTGGCGAATGTCCTGCTCCCACAGCATTTCGAGCGTACTCATCTGCGGATTGAGGTATTGCGCCATGTTGTGCGCCTCGATGTCGAAGTGTAGCATGTAATCGTTGGAGGCAAGCGTGTAGCGGAAGTCGATGTAACTCTCGTCGTTCACCGCAAGGCGCATCACCAGCGTGGTGTCGTTCAGTGTCGTAGGCGCAAAGTAGAGGTCTTGCGTGCTGATGACGCGGTGGTTGCTGGTCAGCAGCGTGAAGGCGAATCGGCTTTCGTCGCCTTCGAACAGGTAGAGCGGCAGCGAGTCGCAGGTAACGTAGTTTTTGAGCCGTGCTGCGCTGATGCGTCCGCCTTTGTTGCTGATGGTGAGTTGCAGCAGGTCGTTTTCGAGCGTGGTGAATTGTTCTGTGCCTTCGGCTGCCGGAGCGAAATCGCCATAAAGGGCGGCATTGTTGTGCGTTTGTGTGGCGGCTTGTGCGGCCTCCTCTTGCTGCATCTCGGCTTCGAGCATGGCGGCGAGGCGTTCGGCCTCCTGCACAGCGGCTATGGAGTCGCGGCGGTGTTTGGCGGCGGCCTGTTCCTCGGCACTTGGGCGAATGTACCAACTATAACCTATGAGTATCAGGCCGATAAGCACGAATCCGATGATGGTGTTTTTGTCCATAAGAGTCTGTTTTTCTGCTAAAAATGTGTCCGAAAATAGGATTGCAAAGTTACGCTTTTTGAGCGAAATAGCAAAATCCCGCAAGCCGTCGGCCGCGATGCGGCGAAGTTTTACAGATGTAAGGATTTTTTGACGAAAAAAAACGGCTCGAAGATCTGTTCTTCGAACCGTTCTCTCGTTGCGAAAGACGCTTCTACTTCCGCATTCTGCGCCGCAAAATTACTATTTTTTCTTTTTCAGACGCAATTTTTTGCAAATTTTAATGGCGATGGGCAATTTCTATGCCGCTCAAACGGCTCAAAAGGCAGCCTTTTTTAGCCATTTTTGGCTTTGAAGGCGAGCGCGTACATTTTCATCTGCTTCATCATGGCGAGCAGTCCGTTGCTGCGTGTGGGCGACAGGTGCTCCTTCAGCCCGATGCGGTCGAGAAAATGCAGGTCGGCGGCGAGAATTTCGTCGGGTGTGCAGCCCGACAGCACGCGCACGAGCAGTGCCACAATGCCCTTCACGATGATGGCGTCGCTTTCGCCCCGAAAAGTGATGCGCCCGTCGGTGTAGTCGGCCACAATCCACACGCGACTTTGGCAGCCGTCTATCAGGTTTTGGTCGGTTTTGTCGCTTTCGGGCAGCGGCGGCAGCGCATTGCCAAGTTCTACCAGATATTGGTAGCGGTCCATCCAATCGTCGAATGCGTCGAACGCCTCGATTATTTCGTCTTCTTTCTCTTTCAGTGTCATAGTTCTATTTTTTTTCGATGCGCAAAAGTACAAAAAAAGTGCGGTTCTATGTGAAACGATTGCTAATTTTGCGGCGTTTTTTGCCGATATCGGCAAAAATTGGTATCTTTGCCGCAGATTTTTACGAAAAACGTGCCGATATGATGACATACATCTCTGTCAGTCAGTTTGCCGAACGATACGGCATCAGCGAGCGCACGGCGCGTAATTACTGCGCTACGGGCAAAATAGACGGTGTTTTTCTCACGGGCAAGACATGGAATATCCCGATTGATGCCACGCTTCCTGCCAAAGGCAAGATAAAAGTTTCGCCTTTGCTCGCCCGCTTACGCATGGAGAAAGAGAGCAAACTCAAAGGGGGAATATACCATCGCACACAGATAGATCTGACGTATAGTTCCAACCATATCGAGGGCAGCCGTCTGACCAAAGAACAGACGCGCTACATTTTCGAGACAAACACCCTCGGCATCACAACAGAAAATACCAACATCGACGATATTATGGAAACCATCAACCATTTCCGTTGTATCGACTATATCATCGACCACGCTACCGAAAAGATAACGGCGACGCACATGAAGCAGTTGCATCTGATGCTCAAAACCAATACATCGGACAGCCGCAAACCGTGGTTTGCCGTGGGCGACTACAAACGCCTGCCCAATGAGGTCGGCGGCGAAGAGACGGCACAGCCCAAAGATGTGCGAAAAAACATCAAGGCGTTGCTGGCGGAATACAATAGCCTCAAGAAGCCGCAATTCGACGACATCTTGAATTTTCACGTGCAATTTGAGCGTATTCACCCCTTTCAGGACGGCAATGGTCGCATCGGACGCTTGCTGATGTTTTGGCAGTGCTTGGCCGCTGCCGGCAGCGATTGTGTCCCATTCATTATAACGGAAGATTTGCGGCTGTTCTACTATCGTGGCATACGGCATTGGGGGCAAATCGATGGTTTTCTGCGCGACACCTGCCGCACGGCGCAAGACAATTACAAATCGCTATTGGGCTATTTCAAAATCCGTTATTGATTCGCGATAACGGAGCCGTAAACGTTTTCGCCCTGCGGATTTTTTGGCGATGCTAAAACTGCCCGATTTTTGCCCATTCGTCCCAAAAGTGCGGGTACGATTTGCCGACGACTTCGGGCTGCTCGATGTGCAGCGGCATTTTCACCGATAGCGGCGCAAAAGCCATCGCCATGCGGTGGTCGGCGTGGGTGTCGATGTGCGGCTCGGCGGCTGCTGCAGTGCGCGTGCCGTCCCACGCAAGGTGGCCGTTGGTCGGCTCGGTCAGCACAAAACCGCATTTTCTCAGTTCGTTTGTCAGCGCAGCGATGCGGTCGGATTCCTTGATTTTCAGCGTTTCGACTCCCGAAAAGCAGAAAGGCACGCCACAGGCGCAGCACGCCACCGCAAAGGTTGGCACCATGTCGGGCATATCGCCGAAATGGTGGTCGAAACGGGCGGGCAGGCAGGCGTTTTCGTACGAAATCACGGCAACGTCGCCGTCGAATCGGGTTTGCACGCCAAACGGCTCGAACAATGCCGCGATTTGGCTGTCGCCTTGCAGCGAATCGGGGCACAAGCCTTGCAGCACGCACGTTCCCGTTTGTGCTATGGCCAGCAGTTCGTACCAATACGAGGCGGCCGACCAGTCGTTTTCTACGTCGAAGTGCGTGGGGCGATAATGCCCTTCGGCAATGTGTATTTCGTTGTCGGTTAGGTGCACGTCGGCACCGCTTTGGCGCATCATGGCGGCCGTCATGGCGATGTAGGGCATCGGAGTGGGGCGGTGGTGCAGGTGGAGCGTCAGACCACCGTCGATGTATGGTGCAATCAGCATCAATGCCGAAAAAAATTGGCTACTCTCGTCGAAGTGGGGCGCGAGTGCACCACCGTGCAGTTTTTTGCCTGCGATGGTAATGGGCAGAAATCCGTTGTTGGCGTTGTAGGTGATGTCGGCACCGAGCAGGCGTAGTGCCTCGACGAGCGCACCGATGGGGCGGTGTTGCGCGCGTTCCGAGCCCGTCAGAGTCCAGCGGCCGTGTTGTGTCGATAGGTAGGCCGTGAGGAAGCGCATGGCTGTGCCGGCCGCGCCGATGTCGATGGTGCCGTGGGGCGTTTGCAGTGCGCTGACAAGTGTGCGCGTGTCGTCGCAGTCCGACAGGTGACCGATTGAGCAGACATTGCCGCTCAATGCGTTGATTATCAATGCTCTGTTGCTGATGCTTTTGGAGGCAGGCAGAGCAATTTCGGCACGAAAGTCGGAGAGCTTTTGCAAAGAGTTTGAAGAGTTTCTAAAGTGTGAAAGTGAGAAAGTTTATAAAGTTGAAAGTTATTGCGGATTTGATGATTTGGTTATTTGGATAATTGGGCAATTGTCTTGCGACTTGCTACTTGTGTCTTGCTACTGGAGATTTGCAGATTTGGTTATTTGTTTATTTGGTCGCACGGGATTTGCAATTTTTTAGAACAAAGAACATAGAGCAAAGAGCAAAGACAATTGATTAGACACAAGACACAAGTAGCAAGACAATTAGAACAAAGAACATAGAACAAAGAGTAAAGACAATTTGGATGCGAACAATTCTTAATTATTAATTATTAATTCTAAATTAGAATAAAAACCCCTCCGCTGCGCTCGTCCCCTTGAAAATGGGACAGGTTCGCGCCAACAACTCTTAATTCTTTCCTCCTAATTCCTCACTCTTAACTCCTCACTCCTCACTCCTCACTCCTCACTCCTCACTCCTCACTCCTCACTCCT
>CAVKQB010000020.1:0-31105 GCA_963658575.1 Leyella stercorea
GCCGAGCGCAGCGAGGATAGGGGGACGAGGAGCGCAGCGACGGAGGGGGTTAAATTTAATTAAGAATTAAGAATTTTTTCGATAACCAAATAACCAAATCATCAAATCTCCAAATCTCCAAATCTCCAAATCCACAACAACTTTATAGACTTTCCACTTTATAAACTTTCTAACTTTCACACTTTCACACTTTCACACTTTCTAACTTTCACACTTTCTAACTTTCATACTAAAATTATGATACTGCACTTCAAAATTTCGTATTTCACGCAATGGGGGCAACGCCTGTATGTGGTGGGCAATCTGCCCGAACTTGGTGGCGGCGACCCGTCGAAAGCCGTGGCCATGAACTTCGAACCGCGCGAAACATGGCGGCTCGATCTTCCCGTCAAACTCGATGCAGCGCACGAACTGCACTATCACTATCTGCTTCGCGACGAACGCAACCAAACCGAAACGGCCGAGTGGGGCAGTGGGCGCACCGTAGTTGCCGACCCGAAAACGCAGAACGCCCTTACGCTCATCGATGCGTGGAACAGCGTTTCGACACTCGAAAACACGTTTCTGACGGCACCGTTCGCAGAAGTTTTGCTTAAGGCCAACTATCCGCAGGTAGCCGCCAAACATCCGCGCACCACGACGCACCATTTCGAGGTGAAAGCACCGCTCATCGAACGTGGCGACGCGCTTTGCATCGTGGGTAGCGGCGCACCGCTCGGCGATTGGGACACCACCAAAGCACTGCCCATGGCGTGCGACGGCACATCGCGGTGGACACTCGATGCCAACCTGAGCAAAATCGATGGCGAAGTACACTACAAATATGGCGTTTATTGCCTGAAAACCAAGCAGTTCCGCTATTTCGAAAATGGAGCCGACCGCATCGTGCCAGCCGCTCGAAAAGGCGGTCTTGTGGTCGTTACCGACACGTTTGCACGCTTCGACGGCGGCCATTTCCGTGGCGCAGGCGTGAGCATTCCCGTGTTTAGTCTGCGTTCGAAACGCAGTTTCGGCGTGGGCGATTTTGCCGACCTGAAGTTGATGGCCGATTGGGCAAAACGCGTCGGGCTGAAACTGATTCAGGTGCTGCCGCTCAACGACACGCTCGGCACGCACACCGATGCCGACATCTTGCCATACGCCGCCATCTCGGCATTCGCGCTCAATCCGCTTTTCCTCAACCTCGATGCACTCAAATTGCCAGCATCGCACGAACTCGAAAAACGTCGCAAGGCCGAACAGCCGCAGTTGAACGCAGAGCCGCGGGTCGATTTTCTGCCTGTGCTGAACTTCAAACTGCAATATGCCAAAGCCGCCTACGCCGAGCAAAAACGCACCTTCTTGGTCGACAAAGAGTTCAAGGCGTTCTATGCGCAAAACGAACATTGGCTCAAACCATACGCCGTATTCTGCTGCTTGCGCGACAAATTTGGCACGTCGGACTACACGCGCTGGAACGATTTTGCGCAGTACGATGCCGCCAAAATCGAGCCGCTGACCAAACCGTCGCACGCTTGGTTCGACGAGATTGCCGCCAATTGGTTCATACAATACCATCTGCATCTGCAACTGAAAGAGGCGGTGGCCTACGCCCATGCGCTGGGCGTGGTGCTGAAAGGCGACATTCCGATTGGCGTAAACCGCAACAGTTGCGACACTTGGACGCACCCCGAACTCTTCAATATGGACATGCAGGCCGGCGCACCACCCGATATGTTTGCCATCAAAGGTCAAAACTGGGAACTGCCCACCTACAATTGGGAGGCCATCGAACGCACCGGCTTCGACTGGTGGAAAAAACGCTTCGAACAGATGTCGCGCTATTTCGATACCTTCCGCATCGACCATATACTCGGCTTTTTCCGCATCTGGCAAATACCGATGGCGCACGAAGAGGGCATCATGGGCTACCTCAATCCGTCGATTCCGCTCTACGTCGATGAGTTCGAAAGCCGCGGCCTGTGGTTCGACTACGAACGGTTCACAAAACCCTACATCACCGACCAAATTTTGTGGGACAATTTCGGCGAAGAGGCCGATTGGGTGCGCCAAAACTGCCTCTACATCGAATATGGTTTCGCCTACCGCATCAAACCCGAATATGCGTCGCAAAAGGCGGTGCAGCGGCTGTTCGACGCTGGCAAAATCTCCGAGCGCGTCAAATGGGGACTGTTCGACCTCATCTCGAACGTGCTGCTGTTCGAAGTGCCCGGCAGCGAAGGCCGCCAATACTATCCGCGCTACGGCATGGAGGCACTCACCACGTTCCAAAACCTCGACGAACGGCAGAAAAACGTGTTCCGCGAACTCTACGTCGATTACTTCTACCGCCGTCAGGATGCGCGCTGGTACGAGTCGGGCATGCGCAAACTGCCCGCTTTGAAACGCGCCACCAACATGCTCATCTGCGGCGAGGATTTGGGCATGATGACTCACTGCGTAACCGCCGTGATGAACGAACTCGGCATTCTCAGCCTCGAAATTCAGCGCGCGCCGAAAACCGACAAAATCGAATTTTTCCACCCCGCCGATGCGCCCTATTTATCGGTCGTAACGCCATCGACACACGACATGAGCACCATTCGCGGTTGGTGGGAAGAGGATTATGCCACGTCGCAACGCTTCTACAACCAGCAACTCGGTCATTGGGGCGAGGCACCCTATTTCTGCGAATGGTGGGTGAACCGCGACATCGTGGTGCAACACCTCTATTCGCCCGCCATGTGGGCAATCTTCCAATGGCAAGATCTGATGGGCATGTCGCCCGAATTGCGCCGCGAAAACCCCAACGACGAACGCATCAACGTGCCGTCGAACACCAAGTTCAGCTGGCGCTACCGCATGCACATCTGCCTCGAAGACCTGCTGGATTGCGACGACTTCAACGACTCGGTGCGCAACCTCGTGCAGCAGTCGGGACGCTGACGGCATCGACCAACAACCACGAAAATCCTGCGAATCGCAGGATTTTTTTTGCAAATCACCGAAAAAATCAAAAAAAATGCTTACTTTTGCAAGTTAAACTGCGTATGCCCTACCTGCCTGTGGCAAAATCGACACACATACTGCTCTTGTTGCTGGTCGCTGCACTGCTTTCGTCGTGCATGACTACGCGTCAGCGGAACTATCTGCAGCCGTCGGGGCACGGCATTCCCGACTATGCCGACACGGTGGAGTACAAAGACTACAAACTGCAAAAAGGCGATTATCTCTACATTCAGATTCACTCGCCGAACCCCGACGAAGTGGCCATGTACAACGGCTACGTTTCGCAGCAAAACACCAACAACCTCGACAATCCCGATGTGGCCACGGCGCGGCTTTTCCTCTATCTTGTGGGCGAAGACGGCAACATCAACTATCCGTATGTGGGCAAACTGCCCGTTTTGGGCAAAACCACGCGCGAGGTGAAATTTGCACTCGAAGAGGCGTTGCGCTCGTCGGTGTCGCACGCTTCGGTCGATGTGAAACTGTCGAATCGCTCGTTCTCGCTACTGGGCGAATCGGGCTCTGGCCGCTATCCGATGCCGAAAGAGAAACTGAACATTTTTCAGGCGTTGGCCATGTCGGGCGATATGTCGTACTACGCCAAACGCAACGAGATTCAGATAATTCGCCAAACAGAAACGGGTACCATCGTCAAGACATTCGACCTGCGCGGCGAATCGATCATCAATTCCGAATTTTACTACATTCAGCCCAACGATGTGATTTACGTGCCATTTTCGAACTCCAAGTTTTTTGGCGTGCAGCACTTCACGGGCGTGCTTTCGATATCGTTTTCCACCATTTCGTTCGGCGTGTTTATATATGGTGTCGTAACAATGATTCATGCGCAAGCATCAAAATAGGGTAGCGAGATGAAATTTTTGCGTATTGCCACATATTGCCTCATAATGCTTGCTACCACGTCGTGCTACACGCGGCGCGTGGTGGGGTTGTTGCAGGAGCGCGACAATCTGCCTGCCTACGAACGCGGTCTGTATCACGAATACCGCTTGCGCAAAAACGACGAACTGACGCTACGTATCATCACTGCCAACAAAGAATCGGCCGCAATGTTTGGCTCACAACGCACGTCGATGAGCGCGAACTCGAACAGCATCACCTACCCCGTGCACGAAGACGGCACCATCGATATTCCCTATCTTGACCACATTCCCGTAGAAGGTTTGACACTCGAAGAGGCCGAAACGTTTCTGACGGAGCAGATAAAGCCCTACATTCCCGATGCACAAGTGAAATTGGCACTCGCCACCAGCACGTTTTGCGTGATTGGCGACGCTGGACGCGGCTACTACAACATCTACAAAGAACGATTGACCATCTATCAGGCATTGGCGCTGTGTGGCGGCTTGAATGATTCGGGCGACTACGGCAACGTGAAAATCGTGCGCGAAACAAACGACGGCACAAAAATCGTGTCGTTCGACCTGCGCTCGCGCAGCCTCATCGACTCCGAATACTACTACATCTACCCGAACGACATCATCTACGTCGATGTTACGAAAAAAAGTTTTTGGGCAGTCAATTCCTACTCTGGATTTCTGGGTATCATCACATCGTCGCTGTCGCTCATGCTTACGGTGTGGAACTTGGTGCTGACTTACAAATAAAATCAGTTTATGGCAGAAGATACAAACTACACGCAACCGCAAGTGCCGAACACATTCGACGACGAAGAGGAGTCGTCGTTCAACATCATGGAGTGGGTCGGCCTGCTCTTGCACAACTGGTACCTGCTGGCTATCGGTCTTGTCGTCGGGTTGGGCTTGGCCTACTACAAAAATCGCAGTTGGCGACCGCAATACGCCACCGAGATGAAGATGATGATAGAAGACAACTCGTCGAACCAATACTCGTTCATGCAGGGCTTTGGCGCGGGTTCCGGCGGCTTCCGCAGCGGCAACAATCAACTGCTTTTGCTCCATTCGTACAACATGATGCGCCAAACCGTCGAGAGCCTGCCGTTCGATGTGGAATGCTACACGCGCGGCCGATTCAAAACCACGCCGCTCTACGGGCGCGAGCCGATAACCATACAATACGACTATCTGGACAAAGAGGCCTATGACTACGAATTTGTGTTCGAAAAGTTGGCGGGCGACAGTTTCCAGATTCGCCCCAATGTCGAGGAATCGAACGTAATCATACGCGGCCAGTTCGACGTGCCGTTCGAGCATTCGCTCATGTTTGCTACCATTCACAGCAATACGCTGCTCGATCCGGGCGACAAATTCTTGTTCCGCTTCCGCTCGCCCGAATCGCTCGAAGAGGAGTTTTATAACCGCCTCAACGTGGGATGGGCTGACGATATGTCGTCGGTGTTGAGCGTGTCGCTGGTCGGCACAAATCCCTATCGCGACAAGGATTTTCTGAACATGCTCGCCGAAAAATACATAGAAAACAATCTGGCCAAAAAGAACGCCGAAGCCATTCGCACCATCGATTTCATCGACGAGCAGTTGGAGCATATCGCCATCGATTTGTCGGCTTCGGAGGGCAGACTGCGCACCTATCGCCGCGAAAACAACATCATCGACGTGAACAATTACATGGGCACAGTGATGTCGAAACTCTCGGCCTTGACCGACCGAAAAGTGGAACTCGACCAAAAGGAACGCTACTTCAACTATCTGTCGAACTATCTGAAAGACAATATCGTGGAAGATGTGCTGGTGGCACCGACCAGCATCGGCGTATCAGACCCGACTCTGCTCGATTTGGTGAGCCAGTACAACAAACTGCAACTCGACCGCGCCGAAATAGGCGTGAAAAACCCCAACTACGCGCGCTACACCAAACAGATGGAGCAGGTGCGCAATATGCTGCTGGAGGTGCTGCGCAACGTGCGTAGCGTGTACGACCTCGACCGCAAAAACTACGAAGAAGAGTACCAGCGCGTCTTGGCCGAAAGCAAATCGCTGCCCGAAAAGGAAAACAACATGATAAACATGGAACGCGAGTACAAAATCAACGACAGTTACTACACGTTCCTGCTGCAAAAACGCAGCGAAGCGCAGATACGCAAAGCCTCGAACGTCCCCGACAATTCGGTGCTGCAGCCCGCGCGCACAGGCAGCATTGTGAATCTCGGCACCACATCGAAAAACTACACCACCTACGCGCTGCTCGGACTGCTCGTCCCCATCGCATTCCTTGTGCTGCACGAACTGCTCAACTTCACCATTCGCTCCGAAAAAGACATCTCGAAGGCAACGCGCTATTTCCCCATGATTGGCAGCATACGCCACACCAAAGCCAATCCCGATATGCCGGTGCTGTCGATTCAAAGCACAAAATCGGCCTTCACCGAATCGCTGCGCGCCATACGCACACGCATCGAATCGATAGCGCAACGCAAAACCTCCATCGCCATCTTGGTAACATCGGCCGAATCGGGCGACGGCAAAACATACTTCTCGGCCAATATGGCGGGTGTGTATGGCCTCATCAGCCGCAAAACGCTCTTGCTCGACCTCGACTTGCGCAAACCGAGTGTCGCGCCGCTGCTGCATAAGCATCACAAAGGCATCACACACTATTTAATAGGCGACATCACACTCGACGAAGCCATCATTCGCGACGACAAACTCGGATTCGACATACTGCTTGGCGGAACCGTGCCGCCCAACCCTGGCGAACTCATACGCAGCGAAAAAATGCGCGAAACGCTCGACGAACTCAAACGGCGCTACGACTACATCATCATCGATACCAGCCCGCTCGGCTTGGTGGCCGATGCCTTCGCCCTGTCGCGCATGGTCGATGTGAACCTGATTGTCGCACGCTGCGCCAAGACGAACAAATCGTTCTTCCGCACTTTCGCCGAACACCTCAAAGCCGACAACATGCCAAACGCCTACATCGTGCTGAACGACATCAACACCAAAAAACTTGGCAAATATGGCTACGGATACGGTTATGGATATGGTTACGGCTATGGCTACGGTTATGGCTACTACGGCAACAACAAAAACAAGAAACACAAGGACAGCTATTACGTCAAAACCGATTTCGAAGAAGACGAATGATGCGCGGGAAAAATGTTTCGTAATGCGTTGAAAAACAAATTGTTGCGAAAAAATAGAAAATATTTTTTGCGATAGGCTTGGCAGTTACAAAAATAAGTCGTACCTTTGCAGACCCTTTTTGGGAAGAATAGCAACGAAAAAAATATAAGAGAAATGTCAAAAGTTTGTCAGATTACCGGTAAAAAGGCAATGATAGGAAACAACGTTTCGCACTCGAAGCGCCGCACCAAACGCTCGTTCGACGTGAATCTGTTTTCTAAAAAATTCTACTATGTAGAGAATCAATGCTGGATCAGCCTGCGCCTTTCGGCCGCTGGGCTTCGCACTATCAACAAAAAAGGCTTGGATGCTGCGCTCAAAGAGGCCATCGCCAAAGGATATTGCGATTGGAAAGATATTCGTATAATCGCTTAATTTTCAGGAGGATACAAAAGTGGCAAAGAAAAGTAAAGAGGCGCGCGTGCAGGTCATCTTGGAATGCACCGAGCATAAAGACAGCGGAATGCCGGGTACGTCGCGCTACATCACGACGAAAAACCGCAAAAATACACCCGAACG
Organism: Leyella stercorea; assembly: GCA_963658575.1. Lineage (GTDB taxonomy): Bacteria > Bacteroidota > Bacteroidia > Bacteroidales > Paludibacteraceae > W0P28-013. The sequence continues at coordinate 7,593 of CAVKQB010000020.1, forward strand.
TCTCGAATTGAAAAAATACAACCCAATTCTGAAACGGGTAACTATTCACAGAGAAATCAAATAATAAGGCACTACTATGGCAAAAAAAGCAGTTGCATCGTTGCAAAGAGGCGAAGGCCGCGGATATTCCAAAGTAATCAAAATGGTGAAATCGCCCAAAACAGGAGCATACGTCTTCCAAGAGGAGATGGTTTTGAACGAAAAAGTGAAAGATTATTTCGCAAAATAAGATTTTTGTTCATCTTTTATCATAACGAAAGAATCCTCGTGTCGTATGCCGATATGAGGATTTCTTTGTTTGAAAGAGAATAAGTGTGAAAGTGTGAAAGTGAGAAAGTGTGAAAGTGAGAAAGTATGAAAGTGTGAAAGTGTATAAAGTCTATAAAGTTATTGTGCAAATAAATCCGTCAATTTGTAAATCTGTCAATTGCGGCTCCGCCGCCTCACTCCTCACTCCTCACTCCTCACTCCTCACTCCTCACTCCTCATTACTAACTACTCACTACTAATTACTAACTAAAATATGGGATTTTTCGGACTGTTTGGCAAAGAAAAAAAAGAGGTGCTCGACGCAGGGCTCAAGCAATCGAAGGCAGGCGTGTTTTCGAAAATTGCACGTGCCGTGGCTGGCAAGTCGAAAGTCGATGACGAAGTACTCGACAATTTGGAAGAGGCACTGATAACGTCGGACGTGGGCGTGGAGACAACGCTGCGCATCATCGAACGCATCGAAGCGCGGGTGGCACGCGACAAATACGTCGGCACCGACGAGCTGAACCGCATACTGAAAGAGGAGATTGTGGCGTTGCTGGCCGAAAACGAAACCGCCGCCGCACTCGATTTCGATGCGCCACTGCCGTGCAAACCGTATGTGATTATGGTTGTGGGCGTGAATGGCGTGGGCAAAACCACCACCATCGGCAAGTTGGCGTATCAGTTCAAAAAAGCGGGCAAAAAGGTCTATCTCGGTGCCGCCGACACGTTTCGTGCTGCCGCCGTGGAGCAACTGTGCATCTGGGGCGAGCGCGTGGGAGTGCCCGTGGTGAAACAAAATATGGGCGCAGACCCCGCCTCGGTGGCCTACGACACGCTGATGTCGGCCAAGGCAAACGATGCCGATGTGGTGCTCATCGATACTGCTGGACGCTTGCACAACAAGGTGAATCTGATGAACGAACTGACCAAAATACGCAACGTAATGAGCAAAGTTGTGCCCAACACGCCCAACGAAGTGTTGCTCGTACTCGATGGCTCGACGGGGCAAAACGCCTTCGAGCAGGCCAAACAGTTCACCAAAGCCACGCAGGTTACGGCGTTGGCCGTTACCAAACTCGACGGCACAGCCAAAGGCGGCGTGGTTGTTGGCATCTCCGACCAATTCAAGATTCCCGTGAAATACATCGGGCTCGGCGAGGGCATGGAGCATCTGCAAGTGTTCAACAAAGAGGAATTTGTCGATTCGTTGCTGTGATGAGTATGCTGATAGATTTCATCACGTTGGGCTGCTCCAAAAATCTGGTCGATTCGGAGCATCTGATGCGGCAAATGCAGGCCGTGGGCTACCGCGTGCGCCACGATGCGCCCAACCCCGATGGCGACGTGGTTGTCATCAATACATGCGGATTCATCGGCGATGCCAAAGAGGAGAGCATCGATATGATTTTGCGTTTCGCACAACGCAAACGGCAGGGCAAACTCAAACAACTGTTTGTGATGGGCTGTCTGTCGGAACGCTATCTGAAGGAGTTGCAAATCGAAATTCCCGAAGTCGATAAATTCTACGGCAAATTCAACTACAACGAGTTGTTGGCCGATTTGGGCAAGCAGTTTCAGCCCGATTTTCAGTTGCAGCGCGTGCAAACCACGCCGCAGCACTACGCCTACGTCAAAATTGCCGAAGGCTGCAACCGCTTCTGCTCGTATTGCGCCATTCCGCTCATCACGGGGCGTTACCAGAGCCGCCCGATGGACGAGATAGAGCAAGAGGTGCGTTGGCTGGTGGCTCGCGGCGCAAAAGAGTTTCAAATCATAGCGCAAGACCTCTCGTACTACGGTGCCGACCTCTACAAATCGCTCAAACTGCCCGAACTCGTCGAACGCCTGAGCGACATCGAAGGTGTGGAGTGGCTGCGGCTGCACTACGCCTATCCAGCGCAGTTCCCGTTCGATATTCTGCGTGTGATGCGCGAACGCGACAACGTGTGCAACTACCTCGACATCGCCCTGCAACACATCTCCGACCGTATGCTCACACAGATGCGCCGCCACATCAGTAAGAGCGAAACCTACGATTTGATGCGGCGTTTCCGCGACGAAGTGCCCGACATTCATCTGCGCACGACCTTGCTGCTCGGCCACCCGGGCGAGACCGAAGACGATGTCGAAGAACTGAAACAATTTGTGCGCGACATACGCTTCGAACGGCTTGGCGCGTTCGCCTATTCCGACGAAGAGGGCACGTTTGCCAACAAACATTACACCGACGACATTCCTTTCGACGAAAAACAGCGGCGCGTGGACGAAATCATGTCGATTCAAGAGGGCATCGCTGCCGAAATCAATGCGCAAAAGGTCGGGCGCACGCTCAAAACCATCATCGATAGGCGCGAGGGCGACTATTTTGTTGGCCGCACCGAGTACGATTCGCCCGAAGTCGATGGCGAAGTGCTGCTCGAAACCGCTGCCAATCCCACCGTCGAAATCGGAAAATTCTACCCCGTAACCGTCGATTCTGCCGACACATTCGACCTGTTTGGCCATGTGTGCCGCTGATTTGCACATCTCCCGAAAAAAGTGTAACTTGCACAAACTTTTATACCTCACGAAACTATGGCAAAAGAAAAAGAGTTTTTGGCCGATGTGGCGCGCCAACTGAACCTCTCGCAAAAGGAGACTTCGGTGCGGCTCAAAGCCTTTGTCGACGAAGTGGATACGTTGCTTCGCGAAGGCAAACAGGTGGCTTTTTTGGGCGCAGGAGTGCTCGAAACGCGCACGCGCACAGCACGCGAAGCGGTCAATCCCGCCACCAAAGAGCGTGTGCAGATTCAAGCAAAACGCATTCCCGCATTTCGCGTGTCGGGCAGTTTCAAAGATAAACTAAAAGGCTGAAAATCATGGACAACGAAAAGATAAACCAGTCGGAACTGACCAATCGGCTGGCGGCGCGCGCCGAATTTGCCACAAAAGCCGAAACCGCCCGTTTTGTAGAGGCGTTGGAGCAGGTCTTCCAACAAAAATTGTTGACCGACCGTGCCGTCAAGTTGGGCGGCATTGGCACATTTCGCTTGCAGTGGGTCGAACCGCGTAAAAGCGTCGATGTGCGCACGGGCGAAGCCATTGAGATAGCAGGGCATTATAGGCTGGCTTTTACGGCCGATGTAGCACTGAAGAGTGCCGTGAATGTTTCCGCCGCTGCACCCGAAACGCCCAAAGATGCGCCGCTGCAAAAACTGTCGGAGCAGGCGGTCGAAATCAAAGATATGCTCACCGAAATCAATGCTCCGATAGCCGACGAACCGCAATCGGAACCCGTTTCTGAACCGCAGCCCGAACCGGAGCCAATTCCTCAACCGGAACCCATCATGCCGATGCCCAGCACCGAGCAGATGGATATGTTGCGCAAAGTGGTGGACAATGTCGTGGCGCAGCCCGAACAACCTCGGCGCAAGTCGCTCGCTTGGCTTTGGATTGTGCTGATTGTGCTGGCACTTGGCGGAGGCGGTTTTGCTGCCTACTACTTCTATGGCGACGTGATTCGCACTTGGAGCGAAGCGCGCTGGCAGTCGCTCACGGCTGCGTGCAGCGACACGTGGGCTGCGTGGTTTGGCAGTGCCGATGCAGCAACTGACGAAACTGCAGCAACTGACGAAATGGCACAAAATCCGACAGAGGACGAAGCCGCCGAAACCGCCGCCGAGCCGGCCGACGATATCTTTGCGCAACCACGCACCTACGACAGTTTCATCGGCAGCGAACGCATCGCGCAAGGCGTGCATTTGGCCGTCATTGCCGAGAAATACTACGGACACAAGGATTTTTGGGTCTATATCTACGAAGCCAACCGCAACATCATCGCTCACCCGAACGCCGTGGAGGTCGGCACAGTGGTGCGCCTGCCCAAGATGGACGCGCGCCTTGTCGATGCCAACAATCCCGAAGCGGTGGCCTTCGCACAGCAACTCGCGGCACGATATTTGCAGTAGTAAATCGGCGGAAAATATGCGCTGAAACAGCCGTTTTGTAAAATCAATGGCTGTTTGGCTTACATTTCGCAATCTTTTTGGCCAAATGCGCAAAATAAATCTGCGTTGTGGGCGTTATTTTTCTTGAAACAAATCGAAAATAATCATAGCAAAACGAATGAATTATGGATCAAATTGTTGATATCAGGGAGTTGAACGAGCGCATCGAGCGGCAGAGCGCATTTGTCGATGCGTTGATGCTGGGCATGAACCAGACCATCGTCGGTCAGAAACATCTGGTCGAGTCGCTGCTCATCGGGCTGCTTTCCGACGGGCATATTTTGCTCGAAGGCGTGCCTGGATTGGCCAAAACGCTGGCTATCAAAACGTTGGCGCAACTGATCGATGCCGATTTCAGCCGCATTCAGTTCACCCCCGACCTGTTGCCAGCCGATGTCATTGGCACACTGATTTATAGTCAGAAAAAGGACGAATTTTCGGTGAAACAGGGGCCGATTTTTGCCAACTTCGTGCTGGCCGACGAGATAAACCGCGCTCCAGCCAAAGTGCAGAGCGCGCTGCTCGAAGCCATGCAGGAACGTCAAGTAACCATCGGCGACGAGACATTCCGTCTGCCTGCGCCATTCTTGGTGATGGCCACGCAAAACCCGATAGAGCAGGAGGGCACCTATCCGCTGCCCGAAGCGCAAGTCGACCGTTTCATGCTCAAAGTGGTGGTCAATTATCCGCAGAAAGAGGAGGAAAAACTGATTATCCGCCAAAACATCGGCGAAGCGAAAGCCGTTGGCAAACCCATTCTGAAGGTCGACGACATTCTCGAAGCCCGCAAAGTGGTGCGCGAAGTTTATATGGACGAAAAAATCGAACGTTACATCGTCGATATCGTTTTTGCCACGCGTTTCCCCGAAGAATACGGCCTGAAAGATTTGAAAAGCATGATTTCGTTTGGTGGCTCGCCGCGTGCTTCCATCAATTTGGCATTGGCAGCGCGGGCTTACGCTTTCATCAAACGGCGTGGCTATGTCATTCCCGAAGATGTGCGCGCCGTGGCTTTCGACGTGCTGCGCCACCGCATCGGATTGAGTTACGAAGCCGAAGCCAACAACATGACTTCGGAAGAGATTATAAACGAGATATTGAACGCCGTCGAAGTGCCATAAACACGTGAGAGCGTTTGTACGAAATTGACAACAATTTTCAAATCTTCAAATAGAGAATTCGAGAATCGAAATTCGATTTAATTGTCAATTAAAATAATGGAAACGAGCGAATTGATAAGAAAGGTAAGGCGTGTCGAAATCAAGACGCGGGGCTTGTCGCGCAACATTTTTGCGGGCGAGTATCACTCGGCGTTTAAGGGGCGCGGCATGACCTTTTCGGAGGTTCGCGAGTACCAATACGGCGACGATGTACGCAACATCGATTGGAACGTAACGGCACGTTTTCAGCGGCCGTACGTCAAAGTGTTCGAGGAGGAGCGCGAACTGACCGTGATGCTGCTCATCGACGTGTCGGCGAGCCTCGATTTCGGTTCGGGCAACTGTTTCAAACGCGATGTGATGACCGAAATGGCGGCGACGCTTGCGTTTTCGGCGTTGCAAAACAACGATAAAGTGGGCGCACTCTTCTTTTCGGACAAAATCGAGAAATTCATTCCGCCGCAAAAAGGGCGCAAACACATTCTCTACATCATTCGCGAACTGATTGATTTTAAGCCCGAAAGCGTGCGCACCGACGTCGGTTTTGCGTTGAAACACTTCACCAACGTCATCAAAAAACGCTGCACCGCGTTTCTCATTTCCGATATGCTCGACACGCCGCCTTTCGACGACGAATTGTTGATAGCGGCTCGCAAGCACGATTTGATACTCTTGCGTTTGTACGACCAGCGCGAAGCCGAACTGCCCAATGTCGGTTTCATGAAGGTGAAAGATGCCGAAACGGGCGAACGCATGTGGATCGACACGAGCGACCGGCGTTGGCGTATGCAATACAAAAAAATGTGGGACGACGCAAACCTCCGCTTGCAGCGTTTGCAGATGCGGTCGGGGGTCGATGCTGTAGCCATCGATGTCAGCCACGACGACTATGTGAGGGCGTTGATGGGACTCTTCAAACAACGGGGAAAATGAAAAAACTTGCGATAATCGGTCTGTTTTTGCTGAATGCTTTGTGGCTGGCAGCCCAGAGCATTTCGGTGTCGGCGGCGATGGATTCGACCATTCTGCTTGTGGGCGAACAGACAAAACTGACGCTCGAAGTGGCGCAGCCGCTCGGTACGACAGTGGCGATGCCCCTGATAAGCGATACGCTAGTAACGGGCTTGGAAGTGGTGGAACGCCTGCCGTTGGATACGCAGCGCGTGGCGGACGGCGGTCTGCTTGTGCGCCAAAGTTACCTGCTGACGGCGTTCGATTCGGCGTTGTTTTTTGTCGATGGGCTGCCGTTTGTGTGCGGCGACGACACGCTCTATTCCGAGCCGATGTCGCTCAAAGTGCTTTCTGTGCCTGTCGATACGGCGCAACATGCCATTGCCGACATCAAACCGATTTACAAGCCGCCGTTCGATTGGCCGCTGTTTTGGACGATTGTCCTTGTGGTGCTTGGCGCAGCGGTAGTGGCTGTGGGCGGCTATTTCTTGTATCGCTATTGGCAGAAACACAAGAAAAACGCTGCTGGCGACGCAGAATCCGAACCGCAGGACTTGCGTCCGGCGCATGTGATAGCGTTGGAGCGGCTCGATGCGATAAAGAACGAAAAAATCTGGCAGCAAGGACGCAGCAAAGAGTTTCACACGCAACTGACCGACACCGTGCGCGACTACATCACACGGCGTTTCGACATCGGAGCGGCGGAGCAGACCTCGGCCGAGATACTGGCGCGGCTTCAGCCCAAACTGAAAACGCAAAAAGAGACGTTCGCCGACCTGAAATCGCTGTTGGCACTGTCCGATTTGGTGAAATTTGCCAAGTACAAACCCATCGTGAGCGAAGACGAAAAATCGTTGGCATTGGCCTACCAATTTGTCGATGCCACAAAAATAGAAGAGCCCGCGCCGGCAGAAAAGGCGGGCGAAACGCCGCACGGCACTGTTAATTCTGACAAACAATGAAATTTAACAATCCCGAATATCTGTGGTTTCTGCTTGTGCTTGTACCAATGATTCTTTGGTACATTTTCAGGCTGTTTCGCTCGCACGCAAGCCTGCAAATATCCACCACTGCGCCTTTCCGCAGTATGCCGCGTAGCCGCAAACAGTATCTGTTTCACCTGCAATTTGCCTTGCGCTGTGCGGTGGTGGCGTTGCTGATTGTGGCCATAGCGCGTCCGCAGCGAAGCGACCAATTCCAAACCTCGACCACCGAAGGCATCGACATCATGGTGGCGCTCGACGTGTCGGGTACGATGCTGGCCGAAGATTTGAAACCCAATCGCCTCGAAGCCGCCAAAAAAGTGGCGACCGAATTCATTGCTGGTCGTCCCAACGACAACATCGGATTGGTGGTGTTTGCTGGCGAAAGTTTCACGCAATGTCCGCTCACAAGCGACCACGCCGCCGTGATAAATCTGTTCAACGGCGTAGAATATGGCCTGATTGACGACGGCACAGCCATCGGACTTGGTTTGGCCAACGCCGTGAGCCGCATCAAGGACAGCGAGGCCAAGTCGAAAGTCATCATTTTGCTCACCGACGGCTCGAACAACGCTGGCGAAGTGGCACCCATCACGGCCGCCGAAATGGCACACGCCTTCGGCATTCGTGTCTATACCATCGGCGTGGGAACGCGCGGCACGGCACCGTTCCCGTTCCAAACACCTTACGGCGTGCGCTACCAAAATATCCCCGTCGATATCGACGAACCCATGTTGCGCAACATTGCCGACATGACGGGCGGAGCCTATTTTCGCGCCACCGACAACAACAAGTTGAAGGCCATTTACGACGAAATCGACCAGATGGAAAAGACCAAACTGCGTGTCAGTCAGTATAGCAAAAAGAGCGAAGAGTTCTTGCCGTTCCTGTTGGCGGCTTTCGTGCTGCTGATTGCCGAAATAGTGCTGCAACACACTGTGCTGAAGCGGTTGCCGTAAAAATTGAAATTTGAAATGTAGAAATTGCCAATGTTTCGATTTGCAAATCCATATTTTCTCTATCTATTGGCAGTCGTTCCGCTGCTGATAGGGCTGTTTGTCTACGAGCAGCGGCTGGCCAAGCGGCGTTTGCGTGCGTTTGGCAATCCCCAGTTGCTCGAACGCCTGATGCCGAACGCCTCCAAAGTGCGCCCACAAGTGAAATTCTACATGCTGATGGTGGCGCTCGTGTTGCTCATTGTGGCGTTGGCGCGGCCGCAATTTGGTTCTAAACTGCAGACCACCAAACGCCAAGGTGTCGAAGCCATGATTGTGCTCGACGTGTCGAACTCGATGCTGGCGGAGGACGTGCTGCCCAACCGCTTGGAGCACGCCAAACTGATGCTGTCGAAACTGATAGACCAAATGGCCGACGACAAAATCGGGCTCATCGTCTTTGCTGGCGATGCGTATGTGCAGTTGCCCATCACGGCCGATGCTGTTTCGGCCAAAATGTTCCTATCGACGATACAGACGAATCTGGTGCCGCGGCAGGGAACGGCCATCGGCGCTGCCATCGATTTAGCATTGCGCTCGTTCGGGCAGAACGAAACCGAAGCCGGCCGCACGATTATCGTCATTACCGATGGCGAAAACCACGAAGACAACGCCGTCGAGGCTGCCCAAATGGCGCAAGAACGAGGCGTTACGGTGCACGTCGTGGGCATGGGAACGCCCGCTGGCTCGCCCATTCCCGTGGGTGGCACGACGAGTTTCCGCAAAGACCGCAACGACAATGTGGTGGTTACCAAACTGAACGAAGATATGTGCCGCCAAATTGCAGCGGCTGGTTCGGGCGTCTACGTGCGCGCCGACAATACCAATACGGCTCTGAAAGCCATTTCGCAACAGATCGACAAGATGCAAAAAGGCGATTTGGAGACAAAATCGTACTCCGAATACGACGAACAATTTCATATCTTCGTCTGGCTCGCCCTGTTTCTGATTGTTGCGGAATTTTTCTTGTACAGCCGCAAAAACAAGTATTTGAACAAAATAAAATGGTTCGATTAACTATGAAACGTTTGCTGTTGCTGCTGACCGTTGTGGCGTGTGCGCCTCTCTGCTTCGCACAGAAGGAGAGTGGCGACGTGCGTCGTGGCAACAAGGCCTACGAGAACGGAAATTTTGTCGATGCCGAAGTCGATTACCGCAAAGGTTTGGAGAAAAACAACCGATCGTTTTCCGGCATATTCAATCTGGGCAACGCGCTCTATCAGCAGGAAAAATATCCCGAAGCCATTGGGCAGTTTCAGAAGGCCATAACGCTGGCTGGCACCGACAAACAACGCTTGGCGGCCAGCTACCACAACATCGGCAATGCGCTGATGCAGATGAGCGAATACGCCCAAAGCATCGAGGCATACAAACAGGCGTTGCGCTACAACCCGAAAGACGACGACACGCGCTACAACCTTGTCTATGCCCAGAAAATGCTTGAAAAACAACAAGAAGAACAGCAACAACAGCAAAATCAGCAACAAGAGCAACAGCAAGATCAGCAACAAAATCAGCAGCAGCAACAACAACAGCAGAATCAAGATCAGCAAAATCAAAATCAAGATAAACAGCAGCAGGACGACCAGCAACAGCAGCAAAACGACCAACAAGACCAACAACAGCAGCAAAACGACCAGCAGCAACAACAGCAAATGTCGAAAGAACAGGCCGAAGAGATTTTGAAAGCCTTGGCGCAGGACGAACGCAACACGCAAGAGAAGGTGCAGGAGAAAGAGGCGCAGATGCAAAAGTCTGGCCGCAGAGTGGACAAAGATTGGTAGGCTGCAAGCAAAAAAGGAAAGGAACGAAACATGAAAAAGATAATTTTTGCCATAGCGTTTTGGACATTTTCGATAGCCGTTTGGGCTGCCGACGTCAGTTTCACGGCTGGCGCACCCGATGCCGTTCCCAACGGACAGCCGTTCCAGTTGGTTTACACCGTCAATGCCAAGGGCAAGGATTTGCGCGTGCCCGACTTCGCTGGCGTAGGCTTCGACGTGCTGATGGGACCTTCCACATCGACAAGTCAGAGCGTGCAGTTCATCAATGGCAGCATGTCGTCCGAAACCATCGTGCGCTACACCTACACGCTGCTGCCCACCAAGGAAGGCACGTTCAGCATTCCCAGTGCCACGATTGTGGTCGATAAGGAACGCTATCAGTCGAATGCGCTGACAATCAAAGTGATACCTGCCGACAAAGCGCAACAAACCAACAGCAATAGCAGCAGCCAGCAAACCGCGCCCATTTCGCAATCTATCACCGCCGAAAATCTCTTTTTGCGCGCCATCGTTTCGCGCACACACGTGCACGAACAGGAAGCCCTTTTGCTCACCTACAAAATCTATTCGCGAGTCGATTTGGCCAATATCACCGACGTGAAATTCCCCGATTTTCAGGGATTTTTGGTGCAGGAGATAGAGCAGCCGCGCGACAAACAATTTTCGCTCGAAAACTACAACGGCACGAATTACAACACCATCACGCTGAACCAATATCTGCTTTTCCCGCAGCGCACAGGCGCTATCGACATCGACAAGATGAGTTGCACGGCTGTGGTGCGCGTGCGCAATCAGCGGCAGGTGCGCGGTTTCTTCGACGACTTTTTTAGCACATACCAAGAGGTGAACAAGTCGCTGGCCGTCGCGCCGGTCAAAATCACTGTCGATGCGCTGCCTGCCCCGAAACCTGCCGATTTTTGCGGTGGCGTAGGGCGTTTTTCGGTCAAATCGAGCATCAACGCCAACGAAATCAACGCCAACGAAGCCATCACGGTTACCGTAAAAATTTCGGGCAATGGCAATCTGAAACTGCTGCAAGTGCCGTCGCTCAAATTCCCGACCGATTTCGAAACCTACGAGCCCAAAGTGAACAACGACCTCAAAAATACGGCCGCTGGCGTTGTCGGCTCGAAAACGATAGAATACCTCGCTATTCCGCGTCATAGCGGCGATTACGAGATTCCTGCAACCACCTTCTCGTATTTCGATTTGGACTCGAAAACCTACAAACAACTGTCGATTCCGGCCTACACGGTGAAGGTGAACAAAGGCACCGCCACCGACGGACCGACGGCCGTGAGCGATTTCACCAACCAAGAGCAGGTGCGCACATTGGCTTCCGACATCCGCTACATCGATACGTCCGACTTTGCGCTGGAGCAACCAGCCGAATTGTTTGCCGGCACGGCCGAATTTTGGCTTTGCTACCTCGTGCCGTTTGTGTTGGCGGCTTTGGCTTTGTGGTTCTTCCGCAAACAGGCCAAACAAAACGCCGACATCGCCTTGGTGCGCAACAAAAAAGCCAACAAAGTGGCGCGCCGCCGTCTGAAAATTGCCGAAAAATATCTGAAGGCCAACGAAAAAGCCGCCTTCTACGACGAAGTGCTGAAATCGCTGTGGGGCTATGTGGGCGACAAACTGTCGCTGCCGTTGGCCGAGCTGAACAAGGAAAACATCGCCTCGAAATTGGCCGAACACCATGTGGCCGCCGTCGATGCCGACGCGTTCATTCGCCTGCTCGACGATTGCGAGTTTGCACGCTACGCGCCTGCTGCCGACGAACACGCCGAAATGAACCACATTTTCGGGCAAACGCTCGACCTGATTGCCAAATTGGAAGAGACGATAAAACGCTAACGAGAACTATGAAACGGATTCGAACCATACTGTTGGCCCTGTGCGTGGCCGGTGCCATGTGCGCCGAAAATGCCGAACTGCGCCGCGCCGCCGAACTCTATGCCGCGCAGGATTACGAGGCGGCCGCACAAGCCTATGCACAACTCATCGAGGCGGGACGTGTGTCGCCCGAACTCTACTACAACTATGCCAACGCCTGCTACAAATCAGACCAACTCGGACTGGCCATTCTGAACTACGAACGTGCGTTGGCCTTGCGCCCCGACTACGAAGAGGCGCGCTTCAATCTCGATTTCGCCAATCAACACAAAGTCGACAAAATAGAGCCGATAGAGACTTTTTTCCTTACAGCGTGGGTCGATGCGTTGGGACGCAAACTCTCGTCGAACGCATGGGCTGCGTTGAGCATCTCGCTTTTTGTGGTCTGTTTGGCCGCCGTACTGACCTACGTCTTCGGCAAATACCGCTGGTTGCGCAAGACGGGATTTTTCTGCGCCATATTTGCGTTGCTCTTTTCGTTGTGCGCCATGGCGTATAGTTTTTCGGCCAAGAAACGGCTCGAACAACGCGCCGATGCCATCGTGATGGTGGGCGCAGTTGCCGCCAAAAGCGCACCCGACAACAGCGGCACCGAACTTTTTGTGCTACACGAAGGCACGAAAGTTACCGTCAAAAGCATTTTCTCCGACGAATGGGTCGAAATCCGCATCGCCGACGGGCAAGTGGGCTGGCTCAAAGCATCGGCTATCGAACGCATTTAACCGACCAACGCCGCATCAATGAATGTCATCGAACAACTTGTAGCGTGGGACAAACAGTTGCTGCTTTGGGGCAATAGTTTTCATACGCCTTTTTGGGACAATTTCGTCCTTATTTTCAGTGGAAAAATCATCTGGATTCCAGCGGTTTTGGCCATCGTCTATGCCATTGTGCGCACCCAACGGCGCGATGCTGTGTGGGTGGCGCTGTTTTTGGCTTTGGCCATCGTGCTGGCCGACCAGATTTCGTCGGGCTTGATAAAACCGCTGGTGGCACGCTGGCGACCGACCCACGAACCGTCGCTTGCGGGCATGGTGCAGGTGGTGCACGGCTACACGGGCGGCCGCTATGGATTTGTGTCGTCGCACGCCGCCAACGCCTGCGCTGTGGCTCTGTTCACCTCGCTGCTGTTCAGGCGCAGGCTCTACACATGGACAATCAGTCTGTGGGCTGTGGCCAACATGTATTCGCGCGTTTATCTTGGCGTGCATTATCCAGGCGACATCGTGGGCGGTATCGTGGTCGGACTGCTCTCGGCGTGGGCGGCCTACGCCCTGATGAAGCGGCTCAAACCGCAAACGCTGACTCATACCAACAATGCGCATCTCGACAAGTGCGTCTATCTCATTGTTGGGACGGTGGCGGTGAGCGTGGTGGCCATCGCTCTGTTCAACCAGTATTGGGAAATTTTGGCGTAAATCGCGAAACCGCTGATAGTCAGGCGATTCTTTGATTTTGCAGAGAAAATGGCCGAAAAATTTTGTCGGTCGAAAATAAAACCGTAAATTAGCACAAAATAAAAACAACCCTAAAAAACTATAACTATGACAAAGACAATCACCTTCAACGAACTGCGTAAAATCAAAGATAGTCTTCCGTCGGGCAGCATGCAGCGCATTGCCGACGAGCTGGGGCTCGATGCCGAAACCGTGCGCAACTACTTTGGCGGACAGAATTTTAAGCATGGCGAAAGTTGTGGTTTTCACATCGAACCGGGGCCTGATGGCGGTTTGGTAGTGCTCGACGATACGACCATTCTCGATGTCGCTTGCCGCATTCTCGACGAAAACAAATAATTCCGAAAAAAATAAAAAAACTGCCGCGAGGCAGTTTTTTTTGTCCAAAATGTGGCGGCAAGGGCGATTTTTCTTGTCCGTGAAACGGAGTTTTATCCTTTCATTTTTTCGAGTTCTTCGGACAAAAGTTCCCATTCGTACATTTTCTGTTCGAGCGTGTGCTTGGTGCGCTGGTAGCATTCTACGGCTTGTGCGTCCGATGCGCCAGCGGCGAATTGCGCCTCCATATCGGCGAGTGTGCGCTCCAAGGCGGCCACGTTGGCTTCGGCTTCGGCCACCAGTTTCTCCTGTTTGCGCAGTTGGCGCGCCTGCTCTTTGCGCAGTTCGTAGTTTTGTTTGCTGCCCGATGTTTTTTCGGATTTATCCACCTGGTGTACAGCCGTTTGCGTGCGTTCCAATTCTTGCAGATTTTGCAGGCGTTTTTGTTGCAGAAACTCGTGTATGCCGCCCAGATGTTCGCGCACTTTCCGTTGCCCGAATTCATAAACTTTTTCCACCAAACCGTCGAGAAATTCGCGGTCGTGGCTCACGACGATGACCGTGCCGTCGAAGGCTTTGATGGCCTCTTTCAGCACATCTTTCGATGCCATATCGAGGTGGTTGGTCGGCTCGTCGAGTATGAGCAGGTTGGCTGGCTCGAGCAGCAGGCGAATCATAGCCAAACGGCTGCGTTCGCCGCCCGACAGCACTTTCACCTTTTTGTCGCTGGCTTCGCCGCCAAACATGAATGCGCCCAGAATGTCGCGGATTTTGGTGCGAATGTCGCCCACGGCCACGTCGTCGATGGTTTGAAACACGGTTTTGCTCTCGTCGAGCATGCTGGCTTGGTTTTGCGCGAAGTAGCCGATTTTCACTTGATGACCGAGTCGCAGCGTGCCGTCGAACGGGATTTCGCCCATGATGCACTTGACGAGCGTCGATTTGCCTTCGCCGTTTTTGCCAACGAACGCCACTTTTTCGCCGCGTTTTATCTCCATCGAGATGTCTTCGAGCACCACATGGTCGCCGTAGGCTTTGGTCAGATGCTCGACAAACAGGGGCAGCACGCCCGAATGTGGCGCAGGCGGAAACTTCAGATGGAGCCGTGCCGTGTCTTCCAAATCGACTTCGATGCGGTCGATTTTTTCGAGTTGCTTGATGCGGCTTTGCACCTGCACGGCTTTGGTGGCCTTGTAGCGGAACCGCTCGATGAACGCTTCGGTGTCGGCTATCAGTTTTTGCTGATTTTCGTAGGCGCGCAGTTGCTGCTCGCGGCGTTCGGCACGCAGTTGTTTGTATTTGGAGTACGATACGCGGTAGTCGTAGATTTTGCCGAGCGAGATTTCGATGGTGCGCGACGTTACGGCATCGAGAAAGGCGCGGTCGTGGCTCACGACGATGACGGCCGAACGGCTGGCTGCCAAAAAGTTTTCGAGCCACTGTATCGATTCGATGTCGAGGTGGTTGGTTGGCTCGTCGAGCAGTAGCAGGTCGGGGCGTTGCAGCAGTATTTTGGCGAGTTCGATGCGCATGCGCCAGCCGCCGCTGAATTCCGAAGTCTGCCGTGCCAAATCGCTCCGCTCGAAGCCGAGCCCGAGCAGCGTTTTTTCGATTTCGGCCTGCATGTTGGCTGCGCCGAACAGTTGCAGTCGCTCGTTTTCGTGCGCAAGGCGTTCGGTTATTTCGCGGTATTCGTCGCTGTCGTAGTCGGTGCGTTCGGCGAGTTCGGCGCCCAGCCGTTCGATGAGTTCTTGCGTCTGCCGTATTTCGCCGAAAGCGAGTTCGACCTCTTGTTGCACGGTGCGCTGGTCTTTGACGAGCAGATGTTGCGGCAGGTAACCGATGGTGAGGTCTTTGGCTTTCGCAATGCGGCCGTGTGTGGGCTGTTGCAGGCCGGCGAACAGGCGCAGAAGCGTGGTTTTGCCCGCTCCGTTTTTGCCAACGAGCGCAATTTTGTCTTTTGGATTGACCAGAAACGAAATATCGTCGAGTAGCGGTGTGCCGCCGCCAAAGTCCACTGTCAGTTGTTCTACCGATACCATGCGTTATGAATGAGTTCGAGGCGCAAAATTTTAGTGCGAAAGTCGAAAGTCGGCGCGCGCTTTAATCTTCCAGACAATCGTCTAAGTCTTTGATAATCTGTGCTTTGTCCATGTGTTGCCCGATGAACACGATTTTCACCATGCGGTCGCCGTAGGTGTCGTCCCAGTCGTGCAGCAGCCCAGGATCTTGCGCCAGCATCTGTTGCAGTTCGTCGCGCGGTGCGGTGGCGAGCCAAAGTCCCGATTCGCTCAGTTTTTGTTGCACGCCGGCCTGCTCGAACAGGTACGACATGTCGCGCTGGTCGCTGAAGTAGCAGATGCCTTTGGCGCGGATGACACTTTTCGGCCATTTGCGTGCCACAAAGTGGTCGAACTTGTTGATATCGAACGCTTTGCGTCGGTAGTAGACGAATGTGCCGATGCCGTATTCTTCGGCTTCGCCTTCGTCGTCGTGGTGGTGATGCTCGTGGTGATGTTCGTGCTCGTCGTCCTCGTCGTGATGATGGTGGTCGGCTTTGGCTTCGCGCTCCTCGTCGTCGGTGGCGATGCGTTCAATCTCGTGAATCCACGCGGCCGAGGTCGCCACTTTCTCGTAGTCGAACAGGCGCGTGTTGATGATTTTGTCCAAATCTACGTCGCAATAGTTGCATTCGACGATTTCGGCTTTTGGTTGTAAGTGCTTGATAATCTGTTTGATGCGCTGCAATTCGTCGGGCGATACCTCCGAAGCCTTGTTGAGCAGCACGATGTTGCAAAATTCGATTTGTTGAATCAGCAGATTTTCGATGTCGTCCTCGTCGAGTCCGCGGCGTGTGAGGCTGTCGCCGCAGGCAAATTCGCTCTGCATGCGCAATGCGTCCACCACGGTAACGATGCAGTCGAGCCGCGCGATGCCGTAGCGTGTGTATTCGCCGCCCATTTGCGGAATGGAGCAGATAGTGCGTGCGATGGGTTCTGGTTCGCAGATGCCGCTGGCTTCGATGACGATGTAGTCGAAGCGTTGCATTTTCAAAATGTCGTTTAGTTGCTGCACCAAATCCATTTTCAGTGTGCAGCAGATGCAACCGTTTTGCAAGGCCACCAAACTGTCGTCTTTTTGTCCCACTACGCCGCCTTTTTCTATCAGGTTGGCATCGATGTTCACCTCGCCGATGTCGTTCACCACGACGGCAAACTTGATGCCGCGCCGATTGGTGAGAATGCGGTTCAGAAGTGTGGTTTTGCCGCTGCCGAGGTAACCAGTGAGCAGCAGCACGGGAGTTTCGTTTATTTGTGTCATTTTTTTTGTGTTTAGTTTTTTCGTGGCGCAAAATTAGGCGTTTTTGCGTGTCGTTATTCTTTTTTCGATGGGAAATTGGCAGTTTGTGTTGTTTTGAATTCGTCGCCGTCGGAGTAGATGAAAAAGCCTTGCAGTCCGTTTGCAGCGCACAGTTGCAGACTGCGTTCCAAGCCCAGCACCATGCAGGCGGTGGCAAAAGCGTCGGCTGTCATGCAGTCGTCGGCTACGATGGTTGCGCTCAACAGGCGGTGTTGTACGGGATAGCCGCTTTGGGGGTCGATGGTGTGCGCATATTTTTTGCCGTCGCTGACGTAGAAGTTGCGGTAGTTGCCCGATGTGGCCATGCCGCCGTGCGTAAGTGTGGCAATCTGCTGAATCTCGCTCGCCACCGACAGACTGTCGTCCAAGGGCTTGTTGATGCCGATGCGCCAAGCCTCGCCTTGGGCGTTGTGTCCATTCACCGCCACTTCGCCGCCTATCTCTACGATGTAATTTTCTACGCCGTGCGCTTTCAGCGTGTTGGCCACCACGTCGCAGCCGAAGCCTTTGGCTATGGCGCCGCAGTCGAGCATCACGCGCGGGTCGGCCTTCACAATGCGGTCTTCCTGGCGTTCAATCTTCTGATAGCCAACTATTTGCAGCAGACTGTCGATGTCGTGTTGCGTGGGCACGCGGCTCTGTTTGAATCCGAAACCCCAAGCGTTCACGAGCGGTGCCACGGTGATGTCGAATGCGCCGTCGGTGGCGGCCGAAACCTCCATGCTGCGGTCGAATACGCGGCAAAACAGTGCGTCGAGAACGATGCTCGTGTCGTTGCGGTTGATGGCCGAAATGGTCGAGTGCTCGTTGAACATCGACAGCGAACCGTCGACCTGCGCAAATGCCGCACGAATGCTGGCCGTCAGTGCGGTGTCGCACTCGTAGGTGATGTGGTAGGTGGTGCCGAATACAAGCCCCGAATCGGTGAAATAGCGTTTGTTGTGCGCCTTTTCTTCGAACACAAAGAGCGCTATCAGGCCGATGCCGATGAAAATGAGCGCGAAAAGTTGTCGTCTGCGATTCATGCGTGAATGTTTTTTGTGTTGCAAAGTTACGAATAAATGCGATATGTTTTTTGCATAAATGTGCATTTTAGATAGTGTGTGCGTAGAATTTTTATATCTTTGCAACGTGGTATTTCCACATCGTGCTATGCAACAGGTCTATCCTTCGGTGTTGTTGGAACAGGCGGTGAACGAGTTGAGCAAACTGCCTACAGTGGGGCGCAAAAGTGCACTGCGCTTGGCGTTGCATCTGCTGAAACAGGACGAAAACGAGGTCGAAAACTTTGCCAATGCCGTGTTGCGCTTGCGCCGCGAGGTGAAACGTTGCTCGGTTTGCCACAATATTTCCGACTCCGATGTGTGCCAAATTTGCGCCGACCCAAGCCGCAAAACCGCCCAAATTTGCGTGGTCGAAAGCATACGCGACGTGATGGCGATAGAAAATACGCAGCAGTTCGCTGGATTGTATCACGTTTTGGGCGGCATCATCTCGCCCATGAACGGCATCGGACCGGCCGATTTGGAGATTGCGTCGCTCATCGATAGGGTGGCGGCCGGCGGCATCGACGAGGTGATTCTTGCGCTCAGCCCAAACATGGAGGGCGATACCACAGCGTTTTACATCTACCGCAAATTGGCCGACTACGACGTGGCGGTTACCACCATCGCACGCGGCGTGGCGGTGGGCGACGAACTCGAATTTGCCGACGAAGTTACGCTCGGACGCTCGATTCGCAATCGCGTGGCTTTCGCATCGATAAAGGAAAAATAGACCTTGACTTTCAGTCGATTGACAACTTTTTTTGAAAATAACGATTTGCACCGAAAAATTATGACAAAACGTCTTCTCACCATCTATTATTGCACGTTTGTGGCGGCCATTGTGGCGGCCACGTTGGGCTATTTTTGCCTGTCGCGCGATTGGCTCGTCATCGAAAAAGGCACTGCCGCCAACACCGCTATTTATAGCATCGTCATTCTCTATGTGATTTGCACCACGCCGCTCGTACTGAAGTTTTTCAGACATTTTGTTGCCAAAATTCGCCGAATCGCCGACGAAAACGTGCGCCGCAAACGCTACATCTGCTTGGTGACAAGCCGTTTGGCGGTGGTAACGCTCGGACTGATGGCATCGCTCTTTTTCTACTATGTGTTGCGCGAAAATTCGCTGCTGTGGCTGGCGGGCATTTCGGCCATCGCGCTCTATTTTTGCAAACCGACCCGCGACAAAATAGAACAAGACTTGGATAATGGACAATTGACAATGGACAATTGATAGTGTGTTAGTTTTTGAATGATTAAAATAACCGCTTCAAATTCAACAATTTCATCATGACTATTGCAGTAGATTTCGACGGAACCATCGTGGAGCACGCTTACCCGAAAATCGGCAAGCCCATTCCGTTTGCGTTCGATGTGCTGAAACGTTTGCAGAGCGAGTGCGGCTGCAACCTCATTCTTTGGAGCGTGCGCGAAGGCGATTTGCTGACCGAAGCGGTCGAGTTTTGCCGAAAAAACGGGCTGGAATTTTATGCCGTCAATGCCAATTATCCCGAAGAAAAAATGGACGATGTGCGCTCGCGCAAGGTGGTGGCCGACCTTTACATCGACGACCGCAATTTGGGCGGCCTGCCCGATTGGGGCATCATCTACCGCATGGTGAAGTTTGGCGAAACACTGCCCGAAGCCCTGCAAGGCACCGACGACCACACACCGAAAAAACGCAGCGGCCTACGCGCCCTACTCGGATTTTAGAAATTTTCACTCATCAGCACAAAAACTTTATGCACTTTCTAACATTTTAGTAGCAAGACACAAGTAGCAAGTCGCAAGACGAGAGGTTATAGTTTATAGGTGAGAGGTTATAGATAGTTAGGAGTGAGGAGTTAGGAATGTTGTTGGGCGCAATTCTGTCCCTCTGCTTGGAGCGAAGCGGAAAGATAGGGGGACGAGGAGCGCAGCGACGGAGGGGGTTAAAACCTAATTAAGAATGAATAATTAAGAATTAAGAATAATCCTCAAATCCTCAAATCTCCCAATCCACAACAACTTTATAGACTTTCCACTTTATAGACTTTATAAACTTTCACACTTTCACACTTTCACACTTTCACACTTTCAAACTGATTGATTATGATACAACGCATTCAAACTATCTATTTGCTCGTCGTGGTGCTGTTGGCGGCGTTGGGCTGCGCTTGGTCGCTGGTCGATTTCGACAATGGTTTGCTGCAACAGACGCTTTCGGCGTGGCAACTCTCGCCGGTAGAGCCGGCCGATGCGGCGCAAACGGCGCATTTTTGGGGCTTGTTCGCTATTTCGCTGGCCATTCCCGTGGTGGCGCTCGTTACCATTTTTCTCTATCACCGCCGTATGCTGCAGATTCGGCTTTGCATACTCAATATGCTGCTGATGGTGGGCTATTACGTCGTTTTGGGCGTGTGCGTGTGGCTCGTAGTCGACAAATCCGACAGCGATTTTCGGCCGAAATTGGCTGCGCTGTTCCCGATTATCGAATTCATACTGACGTGGCTCGCCATTCGTGGCATCGGCAAGGACGAAGCCAAAGTGCGCGCCGCCGATAGATTGCGCTAAACAAAAAACGGCTACGAAATGTAGCCGTTTTTTGTTTTTTCACTTTTTTTTCTCAAAACTTCACGTTCGCCTCTTTCAGCAGCGGATGTTTCGTGTCCTTGTCCGATAGCAGCATTTTTTCGGCAGGAATTTTCCAATCGATGGCCAAATCGGGGTCGTTGAACAGAATGCCGCCGTCGGCTTCGGGGTGGTAGAGGTTGTCGCACTTGTAGGTGAAAATGGCCGTCTCGCTCAATACCGAAAAGCCGTGCGCAAATCCGCGCGGAATGAGAAACTGCAGATGATTTTCGTCGGTCAGTTCCACGCCGTGCCATTGGCCGTAGGTGGGCGAGCCTTGGCGCAGATCCACGGCCACGTCCCACACGCGCCCCACGGTTACCGACACCAGTTTCGATTGGCTGTAGGGCGGCCGCTGAAAATGCAGCCCGCGCACTACGCCGTAGGACGATTTCGACATGTTGTCCTGCACGAAATCCTGCGCAATGCCAGCCTCGTGGTAGCGCTCGGCGTTGTAGGTTTCGAGAAAATAGCCACGTGCGTCGTTGAATACGCGCGGCTTGATTATCAGCAAATCTTTGATAGGAGTCTCAATTATTTCCATAGTTCAAAATTTCAAAAAATTATAGATTTTTTCTACGCTTGGCATTGCTTAAACAAGTTTGGCACTGCCCTCGCTTACCGAAAAAATTGTCAATTATCAATTATCAATTATCAATTATCAATTGTCAATTATTGTTCCCCCATTCGCGCAGTTTGGCGGCGATGTCGTCCCAAACGGTCTGCTTTTCCGTTTCGTTCAGAATCTCGTGGCGCATATCGGGATAGAGCCGCGCGGTAACGTCGGTATAGCCCACCTTGCGCATATTTTCGATGGCGGCGGCAAATTTGCGGGGCGAAATCAGGCAGGGATCGTCTGCGCCCGAAATGAACCACACAGGCATCTGCGGGTGCGCCATTTGCCAGCCATCGCGGCTGTAGGCATCTTGCATCACGCCGAAAAGGTTGTAGAATCCGTTGGCCGTGAAAATAAAGTTGCACAAAGGGTCGGCATCGTATCGTGCCACGACGGCCGTGTCGGAGCAGACCCACGCATTGGGCGACTGCGGATTGGTGAAGCGGCGGTTGTAGTTGCCAAAGGCCAATTGCTGTATCTTTGCGCTGCGGTAGTGGTCGCCGTGCTGTTTCGCCGCGCGTGCCGCCACACGCTGTCCGATGCCGCTGCCGACGTTGTAACTCGGGCAGCCGCACACGATGAGTCCAGCAAGTTCGTGGTCGTAGCGTTTGGCATACGAGCGCACAATCATCGAGCCCATGCTGTGGCCAAACAGGTAGAGCGGCAGGCTGGGGTAGCGCGCCTTGATGAGTTCCGTTACAGCGTGCGCATCGTCGATGGCCGCCTTGTAGCCGCCTTCGTAGAAATAGCCCAAATCGTCGGCCGATTTCACGCTTTGTCCGTGCCCGCGATGGTCGTGAATGACGACAACGTAGCCTTGCTCCGTCAGAAACTGCATGAACGGAATGTAACGCTCTTTGTACTCGCACATGCCGTGCACAAGTTGCACGATGGCGCGCGGCGTTTGCGCTGGTGTCGCTATCAACACGCTGATTTTCAGGCTGTCGGCGGTTGCATCGATGGTCAGTTTTTCAAAGTTCGGTGGCAGTGGAGCGGCGTTCATGGTGGCGAAAATGGTTAAAAATGCGACGAGGCAGAGGGCGTTTTTCATTATTTCAAATCCAATAGGTAGCGTCCGTAGTTTGTCTTCTCGAGTTTATGTCCGAGCGCGTGCAGTTCGTCGGTCGTAATCCAGCCGTTGCGCCACGCAATCTCCTCGATGCAGCTAACGTAGAAACCTTGCCTATTTTGAATGGTGGCGACAAAATTCGATGCCTCCAAAAGGCTGTCGCAGTTGCCCGTGTCGAGCCACGCAAAACCGCGCCCGAAGAGTTCCACTTGCAGCGTGCCTTCGGCCAGATAGAGTTTGTTCAGGTCGGTTATTTCGTATTCGCCGCGCGCCGAAGGTTTTAGGTTGGCAGCCTTTTCGGTAACGGTTTCGTCGTAGAAGTAGAGCCCCGGCACGGCGTAGTTGCTCTTGGGTTGTGCGGGTTTCTCTTCGAGCGACAGCACGCGGCCGTTGTGGTCGAACTCTACCACACCGTAGGCGCGTGGGTCTTTCACATAGTAGCCAAACACGCATGCACCGCGCTCGATGGCGGCGGCGCGTTTGAGCATCGTCGAAAAATTTTGTCCGTAAAACATGTTGTCGCCCAAGATGAGGCAACCCTTTTCGCCGTTCAGAAAGTCGGCACCAAGCACAAATGCCTGCGCCAGCCCGTTGGGCGTTTCCTGCACTTTGTACGAAAATTTCATACCGATTTGTGCGCCGTCGCCCAACAGGTCGCGAAACATCGGCAGGTCGCGTGGCGTGCTTATTATCAGCACTTCGCGTATGCCGGCCAGCATCAGCGTCGAGAGCGGATAGTAGATCATCGGTTTGTCGTAAACGGGCATGATTTGCTTCGAAATGGCTTTCGAGAGCGGGTAGAGGCGCGTGGCGCTGCCTCCAGCAAGAATGATTCCTTTCATATTAGGGTCGATTGGTTTGATGAGTTTTGGTCTTGTTCGGCGCATTTTTTTGCGCGAAAAATGCTGCTACAAAGATACTACTTTTTTAATGAATAATTAAAAATGAAAAATGAATAATAGAGCAAAGAATAAAGAGCAAAGAGCAAAGACTTTTTAATTATTCAATTATCTAATTTCCAATTATT
>CAVKQB010000021.1:0-30901 GCA_963658575.1 Leyella stercorea
ACCGTTTTACAATATGTAAACTTCATTAACAACAAACCCATCGGAAGAATTAAATACGCACTAACCTAATTCCGCCAACGGGTATGACTTATTGACTTAATAACTTATTGACTCATTGAAATTTCGGACACTTTCAACTTTATAGACTTTCCACTTTACAGACTTTATAAACTTTCACACTAATTTCGTCTTGCTACTTGTGTCTAATAATTGTCTTTGCTCTTTGCTCTCTCACCTATAACCTATAACCTCTCACCTTTTTCTTGCTACTTGTGTCTAATTGACATTTTCGCCACCACAAAAAAAGTCCCGCACCATTTGGCGCGGGACTTGTGTGTTTTATGATTCGGCAGAATTATTCCACAATTTCTACAGAACCACCCTGAACGGTTTCGGGTGTGTTGCCCATGTAGTTGGTCAGTTTGGCAACGACTTTCACTTTGTCGCCCACCTTCACGCTGGCAGCATCATCGCCTTTCACACGGAAAGCCAAGAAATCGCCCGTGTTGGCCGTCGTAGCGTTGGCATCGTCGCTCATGTAGAACGAAATGTTGCTATATGCATCGCTGTACGCATCCTTGATTTGCGAAACATAGCCGATAACCGTAGCCTCTTTGCTCGTCTGGGCACCCGATTTCAGCGAGTTGGCGGCGGCCAAAGCCTCGGCCACTGTCATGTTGTCGCTCACTTCGACATCGTCGTTGCCTGGGAGTGCCACTTCTGTGCCGTCCAAATAGACTTTCTCGAGATCGACTACACCTGCAACACCGCAATACTTCTCAACAATACCATAGAGAAGGAGTTTTTTGCCAAGGTTAGCAGGATTTGCACTCAGATTCAGTGCGTCGGCGAAATCGCCCAATTTAACGGTAGCCACAGCGTATGTGTCGGTGCAGTCGGCTGCATCGGCTATCAGCACGTTGGTGGTAACGGCATTGTCGGCACCAATCACCCATTTCGGGCTTGCATCGAAATTGTAGCAGCCTACAATATAGCCAGCCACCCACGATTTCACCGTGCCTGCGCCCTTGTCGGGCAGCGTGTTGTTGGTCTTCATATCCAACAAATTCTGCACATTGTAGGGGTTGGTTTCGGTACCGCGATCGCCCGTCGGAGTAACCGTGCCACCATCAGATGGGTTGTCCGGAGTGGTGGTAGTATCTGGGGTAAAATCATCGTCGTCTTTTTTACAGCCGACAAACACTGTGGCGCATGCTAATGCAAGCATAGCACCGAAGAAAATTTTTGAAGTTTTCATGATTAAATAAAATTAAAAAGGTTAATGAATAAAAAAGTTTGTTTGTTAATTTGCTTATTTGGTTAGTTGTTGCGCTTCGCGCATTTCTAAGTTTCTAAATTCCTCGCGCTTCGCGCTGTTTCTATGTTTTTGATTATTTGGTTATTTGGTTATTTGAAAAATTCTTAATTCGCTGCGCGCATTTTTTCTACGCTCGGCATAGTTCAAACAAGTTTGACTCTGCTCTCGCTTATCGAAAAAATTCTTAATTCTTAATTAAATTTAACCCCCTCCGTCGCTGCGCTCCTCGTCCCCCTATCCTCGCTGCGCTCGGCAGAGGGACAGGTTCGCACCCAACAACTATTCATCGCCTATAACCTATAACCTATAAACTATAAACTATAAACTCTTGCTACTAATTATCAATTATCCATTGTCAATTAATTAATACGCCGGATAGTACACGTCTTCGGCACGCCAGGTTTCGCTGCCGTCTTTCAATTCCAGCGATTCCAAGCCGTTGATGACTATCGACCATATTTTGTGCTTTCCTGCACTGTATTTGCCGTTGTCCCAGTAGTACGAGATGAAGCCAGTAACCGAGCCGCGGAAACGTTGGTTGGGCAGTTGTGCGCAAGCAAATTTGGAGTATTCGCTGGTGCCAAGTGCCAAGCAGTCGTTAACGTTAATCAGAGAATCCACCACTGTGCCGCAGGTAAACAGGCGCGATTGCGGGTAGCCAATGCCGCTCGTAGTCGGAGCAAACACATTGGCATCGCCGTCGTCAGCACAATCAAGCGTGCCGCTCAACTCTTTCAAAGCATCGTTGTTCCAAGTGTATGGTATGAAACTAACACCCTCGATGCGCACCAAGCGGCTCGTTACTTTGGCTATCTCTTGGTAGTTGTCGGCCGTGGCTTTAATTTCGGCGATGGTCATGGTTTTCGGTTTGATTTGGCTTTCGTCGGGCTTGCCAATCAGTTGCACATGGTCTTTGAACACTTGCGGCGGAATGCGGCCAATCTCCCAACCTGCTTTGCCAGAGTCGTCCATGCCCTCTTTGGCATTGTTGTAGTATGGCACGCCTATCTGCGGCATACGGGCGTATTTGCCTATGGCCAAGCCTTGCAGTTTGATGGCTATTTTTTGGCCTATCGGGTACGTGCCGCCGAGGCTACCAGCATCCACCGAAATTTTCATGCCATAGTCGGCGTTGGCGCAGTCTTGGATATAGATGCTTTTGTAGATGTTACCTGGCACGTCGGTCGAGGCGATGCGCCCCACGATGACGATGGAATCGGTAATGTCCTGCACGCTGAACAGACCAAGATTTTGTCCGTTTTTATTTGCTCCCTGATACGAGCGCGCGCGTGGCGGATATTTTTCTACATCGCCAAATTCGGAGAAATACTTCTCGTTGCTCACCAGTTCGCCAATGGTCATGGTGGCTTTCCACTCTTGGTCGGAGCCCTCTTCGGCGTAGTGCACGCCATCGTATTTGATGTCGCCTGGCTCGTTGTATTTGTGGCAAGTCGTCAACATAGCCACTGCCGCCAAGCCTAAAATATACTTTGTGTATTTCATAGTGTTATCGCTTTTTGTCGGTTAAAATCTGTTCTTGTTTTAGAATTTGAAGCCCACGTTCAAGAAGAAGTTGAAGCCCCAAGCATAGTAGAATTTCGACGGGTATTTGTCCACGTAGTTCGACACTTTATACTGCTGCTGGCGATAAGAGGTTGTCGGTATGCGTGCCTGTTGCCAGCCGCCGGTTTTCAAGCCCGTGTTGTTGGTAACGTTGTTCAGGCTCAAGTTGATGTTGATAGAGCGGTTGTTTTTCAGGTAGATGAGTTTGCCCACCGAAGCATCGACCATGATGTGGTTGTACCATTTGGCACCTTCGAACAGCGATTCTTGCGTGGCCAAAGCGTCGATTTTGGCTTGAGTTTCGGCGTTAGTCGAATTGGAGCCGTACCATGTTTGTTGTTTGGTGCCGTCGGCGCGCACGCCGGTAAGCATGCCTTGCGAGTAGCGGCTCGGTGCCACGCCCAAGTAGTTTTGGTCGTAGTAGCTGATGCTGAGATCGGCAAACCACATTTTGCTGTGGAAGAAGTTGAGTTTAATCATGGCAGCCAATTGCGGGCCGCTGGCCACTTTCACGGCTTTGCCGTTTGCGCCTTGCGTGGTGAGCATGATGCGGTCGACCACCTCTTGGCGATTGTCTATCTTCATACCGTTCTCGGCACTCTCAACGCCTATCGGGTTGCTGGTGTAGTGCGCTTCGTTGTAGGCCAACACGCCACTCAGCGTGAAGTTGCCGTTCAGTTTCACCGACACGCCCAACTCACCGCCTTGGTAGATTTTGTCCACGCCGTACATCAAGTGGTTGATGAAGGTGCGGTATTCGTCGTTGTAGTAGCCGTTGCTCTCGATGCCGTCGAGCGAGTGGGTGCGATAGAGGCTCAAGCGGCCACGCACACGCGGATAGGTGATGACGTAGTTCACGTCGTACGAGAGTATCTTTTCGGTCAAACCGTAGGTGTTGAGCAAGGCGTTGTTGCTGGTTTTGTATTTTGTGTAGAAATCGTCGAGGCTGCGGTCCATGATGCGCTGCGAGATGTAGTAGTTCGTAGGCAGCGGAGCGCGCGTTTCCATCAGCACGTCGGCAAACAGGCGGTGGTGTCCGTTGAATTTGTACACGAATCCAGCCTTGAACGACGGGTCGTAGAAATTGTGCATTTTGCCTGCGCCTTTCGATTTGATAGTTTCGCCGAGTTGCTGCGACAGATACCAAGCGCGACCATTGTTCATGCGGCCTGTGCGGAAGAAGTTGGTATTAGTAAATTTAAGTCCGTAGTAGAACTCGATGTTGTTGAAGTTCCACGCATTGTGTGCGAAGGCAGCCACGCGTGCCACGTCGATGTCGTAGTCGTAGCCGAAGTGGCTTTTGCCCTCGACTTTTTTGGCGTTACCGTTTTCGTCCACATTGTCGAGGTCGTTGATGCGCACACGGGCAGCATCGGCGGCGGTCATCTCCACATCTTCGGCCAAGTCGTTGATGTCGCGGTCAGAGAATGGGTCGATGTCGTACCATTGGTTAGCACCCATCAGGTCGTCGATGGTTTTGTAGTGGCGTCCTTTGGAGTATTTGGCTTCCAATCCAGCCACGACGCTCAGATGCTCGAACGTTTTGTTTTCGTAGGTGGCGTTCAGTGCCGTTTCGAAAATGTTGTTGTGGCGACGTTCCTGCATGTATTTAGCCATGCCCGTAGGATTGATGATGTTGTTCATGGCGTTGGCGTTGTACATGGCCGTCCAGTCCATTTGGGTGTTGACGTCGTTCTTTTTGCCGTAGCCGTTTTTCCAGATGTCGGTCAGGCGGTTGTATTCGTCAACATTGGTTTGGATTTTGGAGTCGTCGAGAGTCATGCGATAGTCGCAGTCGCTGTAGAAGTTGCCATCGCTGGCCAGTCCCCACCCTGCCAATTGGTAACTTGGCAGATTGCGGTAGTAGTCGGGGCGCGGGTCGGGTGCGTTGTAGAAGGTAACGGCCGAATTGCTGTACATGCTGTAGTGTGCGCCCACACCTATTTTGAGCGATTGCCCTTCGCTGATGTTCCAATCGTAGTTGAGCAACAGGGTCGGGTCGTAACTATGCACGATGCGCGAGTTGCGTTTTTTGCCGTCGTACCAGCCCCAGTAAGGGTTGTAGTAGGTCGATGTGAGATCGACGAGTTCCTGCGTCAGAGCCGACGAACCAGCGCGTTCGGTAGGAGCGCACCAAGCGGCTATGTTCAGGCTGTGGTGGTAGTCGAACACCTTTTCGGCACTCACAAAGAGTGCGCCGGAATTGTAGAATGTGCCTTCGTTGCGGGCGAAGAGCGATGTATTGTTCACGCTCTGGTCGCTCCAGCGGTACGAGCCGCTCACGGCGAATGCCCAGCCGTTGGCCATCAAGCCAGTGGCGTAGGTGGCTTGCGCGCGCAACCAATAGGAACGGTTGGTGGCCGAAACGCTCACGTTGCCGCCGCGTGCATACTTCGATGCGCGTATGTCCATATTGGTGGTATTGCCGACGTTGCCGTAGGTGTAGGCGTTCGGCGCGTAATTGTTTATCAGTTCTTTGTTGCGGAAGGCGTAGTTCAAGCCACCAATCGACGAGTAGTTGAAGCGGCCGCGTTCGCCATCGTTGAAATTGACACCATTGATATAGGTGCTTTCGTAGCGTTGCTCGTAGCCGCGCACACGGTAGCGTGCCGAGCTGAAGCCATAACTGGCCGTGCCGGTGAACACATCGCCTTTGGAGAAGAGCAATCCCGATATGGTCTGCGACGAGAGTCCGTCTTCGTCGTCAAATTCGATATCGCCCATGGCAAGGAAGGCATCTTCGGTCAGTTCCTGCATGGCCTCTTCTTCGGCCGATTGCAGTGTCATGACGCCAAGGTCGAGTGCATCGAGACCAGGAATGGTGATGGGGCGTGTTTCGACGTCGTAATTTTCGAGGGCGATGGTGAGCACTTCGTCGCCGGTCTGCGTGGCTTCGATGAAGAACCGACCCTGCGCATCGGCAACTGCCGAGGCTTGCTGCCCTTGCAGCGTAACGACTGCGCCCGAAGCGGGTTCGTTCGTCCCTGCGATTTTTACGACTCCCTTCACAACGTTTTGTGCGCCTACAAAGAGCGACACCGACGCAGCGAAAGCAAGCAATAGTGTTTTTCTCATGGTGTGTGATTTTAGTTAGATTTCGTTCGGTTAAATTCTGCGCAATTTTGCGACTGCAATATTACACTTTTTTTTTCAAACGGCAAAACAAAAAGCACTCTTTTTTTTGAACAGGTCTTGCAGGCACAGGTGTGCGATTTCATTTCGGAGAAAATCGGCGGCTTTTGTATCGAAAATGAACTTTTGTGCCGCAAAAACCGAAAAATCGAAAGCGGCGCGCAAAAAGAGAAAAAATCTTTCGGAAAAAATTTTGTCATGTCAAAAAAAAATGCCAATTTTGCAACGGTTTATGGGGTCGACGCTTCGCCCCAAAAGAACGGAATACACCCTTATATTATAATCTAATACACGAAAAACATGAAATTCAAGCACCTTTTTCTCATTGCCCTACTGCCCGTATCGTTGTCGGTATCGGCACAGACCGACGAATCGTCGAGCCTGAAGAAGTACGTCATCGGGTTCTACAATTTGGAGAATCTGTTCGACACCATCGACTCGCCCGACACCGACGACTCGCAGTTTTTGCCCAACGGCAGTTATCATTGGACAAGTTTCAAGTACGAGAACAAAATTAAAAACATGTCGTACGCCATCTCTAAATTTCCGAAAGAGTTGGCCGTTTTGGGCGTTTCGGAAATCGAGAACGAAGAGGTGATAAAAGACCTTGTGTCGCAGCCTGTGTTGGCCGACCGCAATCTGAAAACCATCTGCATCGAGGGTCCCGACCGCCGCGGTGTGGACGTGGGCATGATTTACAATGCCGACGTATTTACGCCTACGAACATCGTGTCGCACCACCTGCGCTACACCCTGTCGAAGCCGTTCATTTCGCGCGACCAACTGTGCGTTACCGGCCTGCTCGACGGCGAACAGATACACGTAATCGTGCTGCACTGGCCATCGAAATACGGCGGCGAAAAGGTATCGACACCCAAGCGTAACGATGCCGCGCTGACCACCAAATGGATTTGCGACTCGATATTCGCCTTAGAGCCCAACGCCAAAATCGTAGTGATGGGCGACTTGAACGACGACCCCGACACCGAATGCATACAAAAATATCTCGGCGCCAAGCACGAACGCAGCCAAATGCAGCCCGGCGAACTCTACAATCCGTGCTACAACATCTACAAGAGCGGCACAGGCACGCTGGGTTACCAAGACGTGTGGTGCTTGTACGACATGGTGATGGTTTCGACCGAATGGCTCGACAAGAGCGACTTGAGCACGCTCACCTATTGGAAATCGGAGATTTTCAACAAAGATTTTCTGAAAGAGCAATCGGGCAAGCGCAAAGGCTATCCGCTGCGCACGCATTCGGGCGGCGTTTGGACTAACGGTTACAGCGACCACTTCCCCAGCCTGATTTGGGTTGTGAAGAAATAAAAAAAAGAGGCTTTGCAATTTACAAAGCCTCTTTTTTTTATTTAACAATGAATAATTAAGAATGAATAATAATTTCGGTGGAAATATGATTCAAAAATTCTTAATTTTCCGATAGCCTCATTAGTTTTCGAACGCCAATTCATTGTTTTTCAGCACGATGCGTATGGGTTTGTCGTGCGACACGCGTCCGGCGATAATCTGTTTGCTCAACTCGTTGAGTATGTAACGCTGAATGACACGTTTCACAGGGCGTGCGCCAAATTCGGGGTCGAAACCGACGTGGGCGATGTAGGCCAACGCTTCGGGCGACACGTCGAGCGTGATGCCGTTTTCTTTCAGTTGGCGGCCGACGCTCTTCAGTTGCAGGGCAACCACCTGACGGATTTCGTCCTCGCTGAGCGGCTCGAACATGATTGTTTCGTCGATACGGTTCAAGAACTCGGGGCGAATGGTCTGTTTGAGCATGTCGAGCACTTGCGCTTTGGTCTTTTCGACGATTTCGTCGTGGTTGGCGGCGGTCATCTTTGCGAAATTTTCGCGAATGAGTTGCGAGCCCAAGTTCGACGTCATGATGATGATCGTGTTTTTGAAATTGACCGTGCGTCCTTTGTTGTCGGTCAGTCGGCCATCGTCGAGCACTTGCAGCAGCACGTTGAACACGTCGGGGTGCGCCTTTTCGATTTCGTCGAACAAAACCACGCTATACGGTTTGCGCCTGATGGCTTCGGTGAGCTGTCCGCCCTCGTCGTAGCCGACGTATCCTGGGGGCGCGCCGATGAGTCGCGTTGCGCTGAATTTCTCTTGATATTCGCTCATATCGATACGCGTCATCATGTTTTCGTCGTCGAACAGATATTCGGCCAACGCTTTGGCGAGTTCGGTTTTGCCCACGCCCGTCGTTCCGAGAAAGATGAACGAGCCGATAGGTCGTTTCGGGTCTTGCAGTCCGGCGCGGCTTCGGCGCACGGCATTGGCCACCGCGGCGATGGCTTCGTGCTGCCCCACTACGCGTTTGTGCAGTTCGGTTTCGAGGTTCAGCAGTTTGTCTTTTTCGCTCTGCATCATTTTGGTTACGGGGATTCCCGTCCAGCGGCTCACCACTTCGGCGATATCTTCGGCATCGACCTCCTCTTTTATCATGGCGTTGCCCTGTTGCATGGCGGCCAACTGCTTTTGGCTGTCGGCGATGGCGGCTTCGGCGGCTTTGATTTTGCCGTAGCGAATTTCGGCCACTTTGCCGTAGTCGCCTTCGCGTTCGGCGCGTTCGGCCTCGTATTTCAGTTGTTCGATGTCGATTTTCGACTGTTGTATCTTGTCGATGAGTGCCTTTTCGCTGCCCCATTTAGCGCGCATTTTTTTGCTTTCCTCTTTCAGGTCGGCAATTTCTTTGACCAACTGTTCGATTTTGGGTTGGTCGTTTTCGCGTTTGATGGCTTCGCGTTCGATTTCCAGCTGTTTGATGTTCCGTTCGATGGTATCGAGTTCTTCGGGCACCGAATCCATCTCCATGCGCAGTTTTGCGGCGGCTTCGTCCATCAAGTCGATGGCTTTGTCGGGCAAAAAGCGGTCGGAAATGTAGCGGCTCGACAGTTGCACGGCGGCGATGATGGCGTCGTCTTTGATACGCACTTTGTGGTGGTTTTCGTAGCGTTCCTTCAAGCCACGCAAAATCGAGATACTGCTTGCCTCGTCGGGTTCGTCGACCATGACGGTCTGGAAGCGGCGTTCGAGTGCCTTATCTTTCTCGAAATACTTTTGGTATTCGTCGAGCGTGGTTGCGCCGATGGCACGCAGTTCGCCGCGCGCCAAGGCAGGTTTCAGAATGTTGGCCGCGTCCATGGCGCCTTCGCCGCCGCCTGCGCCCACCAGCGTGTGGATTTCGTCGATGAAGAGGATTATCTCGCCGTCCGACTTCACCACTTCGTTGATGACCGATTTCAGACGTTCTTCGAATTCGCCTTTGTACTTGGCACCAGCCACAAGCGCGCCCATATCGAGCGAAAAAATCTGCTTTGTTTTCAAGTTTTCGGGGACATCGCCACGCACGATGCGGTGCGCCAATCCTTCGGCGATGGCGGTTTTACCGGTTCCCGGTTCGCCTATCAAGATAGGATTGTTTTTGGTGCGGCGGCTCAAAATCTGCAGCACGCGCCGAATCTCCTCGTCGCGCCCGATGACGGGGTCGAGTTTGCCACTGCGCGCCTTCTCGTTGAGGTTGACGGCATATTTCGACAGAGCCTGATAGGTATCTTCGGCCGTTTGTTCCTTCACTTTCGAGCCTTTGCGCAGGTCGGCGATGGCTTCGCGCAACGCCTTGGCATTCACGCCGGCATCTTGCAGCAGTTTTTGCACGCTATTGGGCGTGTCGACCAGCGCGAGCAACAGATATTCGAGCGAGACGAACTCGTCGCCGTCCTTTTGCGACAACGCCTCGGCACGCAACAACACATCGTTGCTCTCGCGGCTCAAATAGGGTTCGCCACCGCTCACGTGCGGCAACGAAGCCAACTGTTTATCGACGGCCACCGACAGCATTTGGCTATTGACCATCATTTTGCCAAATAGGAAAGCGACCACATTTTCGCCCTTTTCGAGCACCGCTTTCAGCAAATGCGGCGTTTCGATGGCCTGCTGACCGCCTTGCGAAGCCAGTTCGACAGCCCGTTGAACGGCTTCTTGCGATTTGATTGTAAATTTGTTGAAATTCATAATGTGAAATGTTTTTTAAGTTTCTGATTTTTAAGTTTCTCGCGCTGCGCGCTGTTTCTAAGTTTTTTTGCGCTTCGCACGTTTTTAAGTTTGGGTTGATTGCTCATTGTCAATCATCAATCCCAATTCCTAATTGTCAAAAGGAGTGCCAAGCCGAAACACTGACATTTTGACGCAATTTTCAGTGCAAATATCGGACAAAACGGCAGGTTTCCGATTGTTAATATCTTATCGTGCAAAAGGGCGGCAGAACGGCGAATTTTTCGTATCTTTGCAAGAAGTAA
Source organism: Leyella stercorea (assembly GCA_963658575.1). Lineage (GTDB taxonomy): Bacteria > Bacteroidota > Bacteroidia > Bacteroidales > Paludibacteraceae > W0P28-013. The sequence goes on from CAVKQB010000021.1 coordinate 10,336, forward strand.
CCATCAGCAGGTCATGCACATTGCGATAGCGGGAAATATCGGTGCGGGGAAAACGACGCTCACGGGTTTGCTGGCCAAGCACTACGGCTGGGAACCGCGTTTCGAGCCGGTGCGCTTCAATCCCTATTTGGAAGATTACTATGCCGACATCGCGCGGTGGTCGTTCTGCCTCGAAGTCTATTTTCTGAAACAACGTTTCAAGGACGTGCTCGACATTGCCCGAGCCGACCACACCATCGTGCAAGACCGCTCGATATTCGAAGGCGTGTATGTGTTTGTGAGCAACAACTACGAGATGGGCAACCTATCGAAGCGCGACTACGAGACGTACATGGAACTGTTTCAACTGATGATGTCGCTCACAAAACTGCCCGACCTGATGATCTACCTGCGCAAGAGCGTCCCTGCGTTGGTGGCGCAAATACAAAAACGCGGGCGCGACTACGAACAGACGATGCCGCTCGACTACCTGAAAGGCTTGAACGACCGCTACGAAGAGTTCATCTTCGAACGCTACAAAGGCGACGTGCTGGTCATCGAATCGGACGGCATGGACTTCGAGCATAATCCGAAAGACCTCGAAACCATCATCAACAAAATAGATGCGACGCTCTTCGGGCTGTTCCCGTTGGCAGGCGCGGTAAAGACAGGCAACCCATAAAAACCACATATCATGCACATTGCAATAGCAGGAAACATCGGCAGCGGCAAAACCACGCTGACAAACATGCTCGCCAAGCACTACGGCTGGACACCGCGTTTCGAATCGGTGGAATTCAACCCCTACTTGGCCGATTTCTACGCCGACATGGCGCGTTGGTCGTTCAATCTGCAAATCTATTTCCTCAACAAACGGTTCAAAGACGTGGTGGAGATAGGCAAATCGCCCGACACCATCATTCAAGACCGCACCATCTACGAAGATGCCCGCATTTTTGCGCCCAACCTGCACGAACAGGGCAAAATGTCAGACCGCGACTTTGCCAACTACAGCGACCTGTTCGACCTGATGATGTCGCTCGTGAAAATGCCCGACCTGCTCATCTACCTGCGCTCGTCGATACCGAACCTCGTGGCACAAATCCAAAAACGCGGACGCGACTACGAAAGTTCCATTCGCATCGACTATCTGCAAGGGCTGAACGACAAATACGAACGCTGGATTGCCGACTACAAAGGCAAACTGCTCATCGTCGATGCCGACCACATAAAATTCGAAAACAACCCGCAAGATTTTCAGACCATCACCGACAGAATCGATGCCGAGCTGTTCGGCCTGTTCCCCTTCGAAAGCGATGCGCAAGTGGGGAATGAAGTGAAGAGAGATGAGAGGTTATAGATGAGAGAACAAAGAACATAGAACATAGAACATAGAGCATAGAGCATAGAGCATAGAGCATAGACATTATTAGACACAAGTAGCAAGTAGCAAGTAGCAAGACGAAATTTCAGATTTCAAATTTCAAATTTCAAATTTCAAATTGTCGCATTAAACCAACTCTACAAATAACCAAATAACCAAATCAACAAATCCACAAATAACCAAAAACACAGAAACAGCGCGAAGCGCGAGAAACTTAGAAACAATGAGAAACGCGCGAAGCGCAACCAAATAATCAAATAACCAAATCCCCAAATCAACCAATGAAAAAAACTCTATTCCTACTTTTGGCAGCGGCTTTTTGCTGGACTGCGAACGCCGAAGTGCTTTTGGTCGAAGATTTCGACTACACGGCAGGCACTCCCCTAACCGACTGCGGCTGGACAACCACATACAGCGGCACATCGGTTACCGCCGTATCCAACGGCTTGAACTTCGATGGCTACGCAGGCTGCGGCATCGGCAATGGCGCACTAATAGGCGGCGGCAAAGACAGCAGTTACCAGCCGCACAAGGCTTTCGAGGCGCAAACGGAGGGCGACATCTACGTCGCGTTTATGCTACAGCCCTACATGGTGGCCAAAGCGAGTTACTTTTTCTGCCTGCGCGATGCGATTAGCACCAGCACATTCAACTTCAACGCACGCATTTTTCTGAACGAAGCGAACCAAATAGGTCTGTCGTATTGCGGCGGCGCAGACGATGCGCAATATGCCGACCGCGTGCTCGACAACGCGACAACCTATCTCGTGGTGCTGAAATACACCATCGTTGCTGGCGCGAAAAACGACCAAGTGGCACTCTACCTGCTCAATGCCTTTGCCGACAGCGAACCCACCGAGCCGCTACTCACCACGACCAACAATTCGTCGAGTAAGAATGCCGACATAAATCCACAAAACATAGTCCTTCGCAGCAACGGCAACGACGATTGGATTTTGGTGGACGGCATACGCGTGGCCACCACATGGGCCGAAGCCGTGGCGGCCGGCAGTTGTCCGAGCACTGGCGTGAAACAGACGCAAAGCGACGCACCACGCCTCTACACCAACAACGGCTACATTCTCGGCTCCGACAACATGCAGATTTTCGACCTTACCGGCATAGACGTAACCAGCCAAAACGGCTCGCTGCACGGCATTTATGTAGTGAAAACCGCTGGCAAAATGCAGAAAATTGGCGTTAAGTAACTGACACTCAGCAATCATCAGAAAGAGACGAAAACGACTGCTAGTTTTATACATCAGAAAAATTTGTATTTTTGCAAACATACGTCGACCATAAAACATTTTTGCCTATGATATAATTTTTGGAGAAGGCATCTTGAAATAGAAAAAAGCGTTAACGCTCTCTCAAGCCTCAAGAACTAGACACTTTTGACAAATCAGAGACAAGCGACGACGCTCACGCTGTTTTGCGTGGGCTTTGGTTTGTAAGTTTTGATTTGTGGGTTTTGTCTAGTACCTCGAGGTTTGAACGATGCGAACTAAAGCCCCGCACTTTTTTTCATCATAACAAACTATATATCAATCAGTTACAAAGATTTTTTCGCTCTAAAGTTGTCTTGAACCATTAAGAATTAGTAGCAAGACACAAGTAGCAAGAAAAAGGTGAGAGGTTATAGGTTATAGGTGAGAGAGCAAAGAACAAAGAGCAAAGACAATTATTAGACACAAGACACAAGTAGCAAGACGAAATTAGTGTGAAAGTTTATAAAGTCTGTAAAGTGGAAAGTCTATAAAGTTGAAAGTGTCCGAAATTTCAATGAGTCAATAAGTTATTAAGTCAATAAGTCATTATATTGCGCCCGTTGCGGATTGCAAATCCACACAATACAGCGAGCACGGGATTGCAAATCCCGTGCGACCAAATAACCAAATCAACAAATCCACAAAAACTTAGAAACGCGCGCAGCGCAATCAAATCCACAAATCCACAAAAATAAACGCTTTTTTGTGTGCTGAACCGCTGAAAATCTTGCAAATAGCGTTTTTATTGCAAAAAATTTTGCAGGAACAAAAAAATTGTCTACCTTTGCAGCCGCAAAAGTGATGGTGCCATAGCTCAGTTGGTAGAGCAAAGGACTGAAAATCCTTGTGTCACTGGTTCGATTCCCGTTGGCACCACAAAAAATCCGATAAGTTGTTCGCAACTTGGTCGGATTTTTTTTGCGCTTCGCGGCGGAAAGTGCAACTTTGCAAACTTTTTCGTAACTTTGCGTTCGAATTAGCAGAGCACTCTCTACATGAAACGGATACGCAACTTTTGCATCATTGCGCACATCGACCACGGCAAAAGCACACTGGCCGACCGCCTGCTCGAATACACCAAAACGGTGGCAGCCAAAGACCTGCAAGCGCAAGTGCTAGACGATATGGACCTCGAACGTGAGCGCGGCATCACCATCAAAAGCCACGCCATACAGATGAAATACACCCACAACGGCGACGAATACACGCTCAACCTGATTGACACGCCGGGGCACGTCGATTTTTCGTACGAAGTGAGCCGCTCCATCGCTGCCTGCGAGGGGGCACTGCTGGTGGTGGACGCTTCGCAAGGCGTGCAGGCACAGACCATCAGCAACTTGTACATGGCCATCGAGCATAACCTCGAGATAATTCCCGTGATGAACAAGTGCGACATGGACAGTGCCATGCCCGACACGGTAGAGGACGAAATAATCGACCTGCTCGGCTGCAAACGCGAGGAGATAATACGCGCCAGCGGCAAAACGGGCATGGGCGTAGAGGCCATTCTCGATGCCATAGTCGAACGCATACCTGCCCCGCAAGGCGACCCCGACGCACCACTGCAATGCCTCATTTTCGACTCGGTATTCAACAGTTTTCGGGGCATCATAGCCTACTTCAAAGTGGTGAACGGCACGCTGCGCACAGGCGACTATGTGAAATTTTTCAACACCGGCCGCCAATACGATGCCGACGAAATAGGCGTGCTGAAAATGGATTTGCAGCCCTGCAAGGAACTGAAAGCGGGCAACGTGGGCTACATCATCAGCGGCATCAAAACATCGAGCGAGGTGAAGGTGGGCGACACCATCACACACGTCGACAAGCCGTGCGCCGAAGCCATCGCCGGATTCGAAGAGGTGAAACCGATGGTGTTTGCAGGCGTTTATCCGATAGAGACGGAAGATTACGAAAACCTACGCTCGAGCCTCGAAAAATTGCAACTGAACGACGCGTCGATCACCTTTACGCCCGAAAGTTCGGTGGCACTGGGTTTCGGTTTCCGCTGCGGATTCCTCGGACTGCTCCACATGGAAATCGTGCAAGAGCGGCTCGACCGCGAATTCGATATGGACGTGATAACCACCGTGCCAAACGTGTCGTATCTCGTTTACGACAAGCACGGCAAAGAGATTGAGGTGCACAACCCAGCCGGCATGCCCGACGTGGCCGTCATCGACCACATCGAAGAGCCGTACATTCGCGCCTCCATCATCACCACCACCAACTACATCGGCCCGATAATGACACTCTGTCTGGGCAAACGCGGCGAACTGGTTCGACAAGAATTCATTTCGGGAAACCGTGTCGAGATACTTTTCGACCTGCCATTGGGCGAGATTGTGATAGATTTTTACGACAAACTGAAATCCATCTCGAAAGGCTACGCCTCGTTCGACTACCACGCCAACGGCTTCCGTCCGTCGAAACTTGTGAAACTCGACATTCTGCTCAACGGCGAACCCGTGGACGCACTTTCGACCCTCACGCATCAGGACAATGCCGTCGATTTCGGGCGGCGCATGTGCGAAAAGTTGAAAGACCTGCTGCCGCGCCAACAGTTCGACATTGCCATTCAGGCGGCCATCGGTGCGAAAATCATTGCGCGCGAAACCGTGAAACAGGTGCGCAAAGACGTTACGGCCAAATGCTACGGCGGCGACGTGTCGCGCAAACGCAAACTGCTCGAAAAACAGAAACGCGGCAAAAAACGCATGAAACAGATAGGCAACGTGGAAGTGCCGCAAAAAGCATTTCTCGCCGTGCTGAAGTTGGATTAAGGCAGAGGCCATTTGAAGATTTGAAGATTTGAAGATTAAATAGTTAGATAATTGTTAGTGTGAAATGAAAAAATTGCTTGCTCCGTCGCTTTTGTCGGCCAATTTTGGGAATCTGGAACGCGACATCGACATCATCAACCGCAGCGAAGCCGACTGGCTGCACATCGACGTGATGGACGGTGTGTTCGTGCCAAACATTTCGTTCGGATTTCCCGTGCTGAAATTTGTGAAAGAGTTGAGCAAAAAACCGCTCGACGTGCATCTGATGATTGTGGAGCCCGACAAATTTGTGAACGAGGTGAAAGCCACTGGCGCCATGACCATGAACGTGCATTACGAAGCCTGTCCGCACCTGCACCGCACCGTGCAACGCATACACGCCGCCGACATGAAGGCCGCCGTTACGCTCAATCCGCACACGCCCGTGGAACTGCTCGAAGACATCATCGACGATGTGGACATGGTGCTACTCATGTCGGTCAATCCAGGGTTTGGCGGGCAGAAATTCATCGAAAACACCTACGCCAAAATAGCGCGGCTTCGTGCCATGATCGAACGCCACCACGCGCACGCACTCATTCAGATCGATGGCGGCGTAAACCTCGACAATGCGCACCTGCTCTACGCCGCAGGAGCCGACTGTCTGGTGGCCGGCAACGCCGTGTTTGGCGCAACCGACATGATAGAAACCATCGCCAAGCTGAAGGCCTAACAACCCCGAAACCATGATCGAGATACGCGAGGTAAAAAACAAACGCGATTTGCGCCGTTTTGTGCAGTTCGGCATCGATTTGTACGACGGCGAGCCCAACTACTGCCCTCCGTTGGTCTTCGACGAGATAAATTCGTTCGACACCGAGAAAAATCCGGCGTTGGAATTGTGCGAATTTGCGCTGTTTTTGGCCTACGACGGCGAAAAAATCGTGGGACGCGTGGCGGCAATCATCAACCACCGCGCCAACGAAAAATGGGGCTACAAACACGCACGCTTCGGCTGGATCGATTTTGTGGACGATCTCGAAGTGTCGCACGCGCTGCTGCAAACGGTGTGCGATTGGGGCAAAGCCAAAGGCATGGAGGCCATCAACGGCCCCGTGGGCTTCACCGATTGGGACAAAGAGGGCTGCCTCATCGAGGGATTCGAGTACGATTCGCCCATGGCAAGCCTGTTCAACTACCCCTACTACGCCAAACATTTCGAGGCTTTCGGACTAAAAAAAGAGGCCGATTGGATAGAATTTCGCGTGTTTATCCCCGAAAAAATCCCCGAAAAAATGGAGCGCGTCGCCCGACTTGCCACCGAACGTTACGGCGTGAAAGTGGAAAAATTCCACTCGGCACGGCAACTGATGCGGCGTTTCCCGAACTACGAATACATGGACGTGCTGAACGAAGCCTACATGCCGCTCTACAACTACCAACCGATGAGCGAACGCCAAAAACGCTACTACGCCAACATGTATTTTCCGCTGCTGAACTACGATTTTGTAACCATCATCACCAATGCACAGGGCGAAATCGTGGGCGTGGGCGTGGGCATGCCCGACATATCGCCTGCCCTGCGCCGTTGCAAAGGGAAACTCTTTCCGCTGGGTTGGTACCACATACTCAAAATGCTGAAAGCCAAGCAGATGGACGTGTTCGACCTGCTGCTCATCGCGGTGCGCCCCGACTGGCAAAACCGCGGCATCAACGCCCTGTTTTTCTACGACCAAGTGCAGTATTTCCACAAATACGGCGTGAAATACGCCGAAACCACGTCGATACTCGAAACCAACCGCAAAAATCTGGCCAATTGGGAGTATTTCGACACGCTGCAACACAAACGCCGCCGCGCCTACATCAAGCCAATCGCCTAAACGTGCGGCATTGACACAAAAAAAGGAACGGCGCAAACCGTTCCTTTTTCGTTGTTTTTCAGCGTTGGTCAATCGTTCATCGAAGCGAGAAATTCCTCGTTGCTTTCGGTGCGTTCGAGCCGCTCCTTCAAAAATTCCATCGCCTCCATCGAGTTCATATCGGCCAAGTATTTGCGCAATATCCACATTTTGTTGAGCGTGTATTGGTCTTGCAGCAGGTCGTCGCGGCGCGTGCTCGAGGCCATGATATCGACCGCAGGGAATACGCGTTTGTTGGCCAGTTTGCGGTCGAGTTGCAACTCCATGTTGCCCGTGCCTTTGAACTCTTCGAATATGACATCGTCCATTTTCGAACCAGTGTCGGTCAAGGCCGTAGCGATGATGGTGAGCGAGCCGCCGTTTTCGATGTTGCGTGCCGCGCCGAAAAAGCGTTTGGGTTTGTGCAACGCATTAGCATCGACACCGCCCGAAAGCACTTTGCCCGAAGCGGGTTGCGCAGTATTGTAGGCGCGCGCCAAACGCGTTATCGAGTCGAGCAAAATCACCACATCGTGGCCGCATTCGGCAAGGCGTTTGGCTTTTTCGTGTACCATGCTCGACACTTTGACGTGATGCTCGGCCGATTCGTCGAACGTGGAGGCAACCACCTCGGCATCGACACTCCGCGCCATGTCGGTAACCTCTTCGGGGCGTTCGTCGATGAGCAAAATTATCATGTACACTTCGGGATTGTTCGTGAGAATAGCGTTTGCCAACTCCTTGAGCAACACCGTTTTACCAGTTTTTGGCTGGGCTACAATCAGACCGCGCTGCCCTTTGCCGATGGGCGCAAACATATCGACCACGCGCACCGAGAGCGAATCGTTTTTGCCCGTTGTCAGTTTGAATTTCTCGTCGGGAAAAAGCGGTGTCAGATGCTCGAACGGCACGCGGTCGCGCACCAATTCGGGAGCGTAACCGTTGATTTTCGTAACGCGCACCAACGGGAAGTATTTTTCGCCCTCTTTGGGCGGACGAATGGGCCCTTCAACCGTATCGCCGGTTTTCAGACCGAAGAGTTTTATCTGCGACTGCGAAACGTATATGTCGTCGGGCGACGAGAGGTAGTTGTAGTCGGTCGAGCGCAAAAATCCGTAGCCGTCGGGCATAATTTCCAAGGCTCCCGTGCCAATCAGAATATCGTCGAAATCGTAAGGTTTTTCGCCATTTTCGAGCGCACTGTTTTTGGCGTTGTTCTGATTTTTTGCATGCTCTTTTTTGTTGGTCTTTTTGGGAGCGTTTTCGGCGGTTGCAGTCGCCTCTTCGTGCGGCGCAACGGCCGTTGGTTCTGCCGGTTTCGGCTCTTCGGCAACCATTGCAGGCTGCGTTTCGACCTTGACAGGCTGCGGTTCGGCAACGGGTTGCGTAGGGGCAATCTCCTGCTTTTCGACCGGTTTTTGCTCCGTCGGCTTCGCATCTACAGGCTTCGGCAACTGTTTTTGCTGCTTTTTCTGTTTCGATTTGCGTTTATTCGATTTTTGTGCGTCGCTCAGCACTATTTTGACTTCGTTCGGTTTGTCGCCCTGCGACACCACTTCGCTTGTGGCCACTTTTTGTTTCGTGCCGATGCGTTGGCGACGGCGTGGCTGCGGTTTTTCGGGCGTTTGCGCCGCCGTTGATATGGCTTGTTGGTCGAGAATGGCATATTTGAGTGCCTGCGTATCAAGCGATTCGGCTTTTTTGACACCAAGATTTTTCGCAATAGACAACAGTTCGTCTTGCGATTTTTCTTCTAATTGCAAAATGTTGTACATAAAAAGGGGGAGAATGTTGATTGGAAAACTCCACCACGACACGGCACGATCCAACTTGCCGCACACAGGTAGAGTTTGTTAAAAGGATTTACACAAAGGGAAATTCGTCTGTCTTGTTTCGACGGCGCAAAGATACAACTTTTTTTTCAACCGACAATAGGCGCGCGCAAGTTCGAAAACAAAAAATATATCAGGCCATGCCACGAAACGCATCATCAACAGCAAAGCCGCCGCAATGCCCACCGAAAAATAACGGCATTTTTTGCAAATGCGGCACATTTTTGTATTTTTGCCGATATAACACGGAGGACAAAACTATGGCAACGACTGCCCAAACCACGAACAACATCAGCAAAGCGGACACCGTAACAAAAAGAATCTCAAAAGCAGGAAAGTTTATGAGAAGCCTACCCAAAGGAGAAATATACGACATGCGAGCCGTTTTGAAATAACACACAATGAGATACCTATTAGACACTAACATTCTGATAGCCTTTTTCGCCAAAACGCCGCACCGACAATATCGACTTGAAAGAAGTGCTTTGGTAGTGTAGATAAAACCACTTATTTTTGTCACAAAAATAGACAGCCTATCGCTACCGCAAAAAATTGAGAGGTTTGTATATTTTTTACGCACTATACCGACGGCATAGTGCGTAAAATTTTGGCTTATTTCTAGCGCAATTTTTTGCGCTGCTCCCCATCAATGGAGATTTTGTTGCCTAACCCGGAATCGAACCAGGATCCTCGGTACCAAAAACCGGTGTACTAGCCATTATACTATTAGGCAGTGCCGCTACTCCCTTTCGGTTTTGCGCTGCAAAGGTACAACATTTTTTTCTACCATCAAAATTTTTGCACCATTTTTTTTCAAACAATCGGCATTTAGAGCATTGGAAAGAAAAAAAACGCTCACAAGCGCACTTTCACACGAATTTAGTATCTTTGCATCTGTAAAAAAACTGAAAAGGAGATTTTGTCATGGAAATGAAAGAACGATTGGCGGCTCTGCGTCGCCTGATGGCACAACAGGGCATTGCGGCTGTGGTTGTTCCCAGTGTCGACCCGCACGGGAGCGAGTATGTGGCCGAACATTGGCAAGAACGCAAATGGGTTTCGGGCTTCACAGGCTCGGCTGGCACGGCGGTGATAACCGCACACGGCGGCTGCCTTTGGACCGACTCGCGCTATTTTCTGCAAGCCGCCGAACAACTGAAAGCATCAGGACTCGCCCTGCAAAAAGATGGCGAAATCGGCACGCCCACCATCGCCGAATGGCTGGGACAGACGCTCGACGCTGGCGCAACTGTGGCTGTGAACGCCGCCATGTTTGCGGTGAACGACCTGAATGCGCTGCGCAACGCGCTGGCCGAACACGGCCTCTGTCTCGACACGCGCCACGACCTGATAGTGCAGGTTTGGAACGACCGCCCTACCCTGCCGAAAGACAAAATATACGCTCTGCCTCTGAAATATGCGGGGCGCGCCGCCACCGAAAAAATCGCAGCCGTGCGCCAAGCGATGGCCGCCAAGCAGATCGATGTTACGCTGTTCACGGCACTCGACGATGCGGCGTGGCTACTCAACATGCGCGGCAGCGACATCGCCTACAACCCCGTAGCCATCGCTTTTGTGGCCGTCGAAGCCGAAAAAGCCGTGCTTTTCATCGATGACGACAAGGTTGATGCCGCCATGGCCGACTATCTGCACGAAATGGGCGTAGCGTTGCGGCCTTACGCCGATGTTACGGCCTATCTGCAAGCGCAAACCGCCGGTCGGCGCATCGGTTTGGACTTCGGCAAAGTGAACTACGCGCTCTACCAAGCCGTGCCGCAAACCTGCCAAACGGTCGATTTCGCTTCGCCCGTATTCGCTATGAAATGTGTGAAAAACGAGGTAGAACTCGATGGCTTCCGACGTGCTATGATTAAAGACGGCGTTGCGCTCACGCGCTTCATGATGTGGCTCGAAAAAGCCGTTCCGGCTGGCCACGAAACCGAATTGAGCGTCATCGACAAACTGCATGCGTTCCGTGCCGAGCAGGAAAATTTTGTATCCGAAAGTTTCGGTACGATTGCTGGCTACGCCGACCACGGTGCCATCGTGCACTACAGTTCCACGCCCGAAACCGACGTGCCGCTGAAGCCCGAAAACTTCCTGCTGCTCGACAGCGGCGCACAATTCTACGATGCCACCACCGACATCACGCGCACCATTCCGCTGGGAGCCACCACGCCCAAGCAAAAACGCGACTATACGCTGGTGCTGAAAGGACACATTGCGCTGGCGCAAGCACGCTTCCCCTACGGCACGCGCGGCAACCAAATCGATATTTTGGCACGGCAATTTCTGTGGCAAAACGGGTTGAGTTACGGACACGGCACAGGCCACGGCGTCGGGCATTTCCTCGGCGACCACGAAGGACCGCAAAGCATTCGCACCGACAACAATCCCACGCGCCTCGAGCCAGGCATGGTCATTAGCGACGAGCCAGGCGTTTACATCACCGGCGAATACGGCATACGCCACGAAAATCTGGTAACTGTGCGCGAAGTGGAGACGAACGAATTTGGCCGTTTCCTCGGATTCGAAGTGCTGACGCTCTTCCCATTCGACACCACCGCGCTCGACCGCACGCTGCTCACCGCCGACGAAATCGGCTGGCTGAACAACTACCACCAAACGGTGTACGAACGCCTGTCGCCGCACCTCGCCGCCGACGAAAAGGCTTGGCTGCGCGAAAAAACATTGCCGCTGTAACCAAGCGCAGAAACGAAAGAGAGAACCTTGCGGTTCTCTCTTTTTCGTTCTCTCAAGTTTCTGATTGTTTGCCAGGGACGGCCAAACAATGTCCGTTTCTTCATCGCGAAGAGGCGGCCGTGTGCTTATTTCATCACCACTTTGGTGGTTTGGTTGCCGTGGCGCACCACATAGATGCCGCGCGCAAGGTTGCCGTTGGAGAGCGTTACGTTTTGTCCCGTGATGCTGTAGATTTGCGCCGCTTCGGGAGCCACGATGGTGCCTTCGGTGGCGTAAATGTTCTCGGTCGACACGCTCTGCAAAGCCGTAGCCGAAGCAGGATATTCGACCAAAACCTTGGTCATATCAACATCGGCATAAAACAAAGCAAAAAGAGTCGGGACAAGTTTTAACGCCTCTACATCATCGCTTGTCAAAACAAATTGATATTGACTTTCGCCTTTCGAAATGGAATAAGTTCCATCTTCGTCTGGACCTATTGGCAGCACAGTTTTGTCCCACTCGTCAGTATTTTCATAAGTTGCTAAATCGGGACAAGCATACAAATACAAATAACTCTCGGAAGTTAAAGATTGGGAGAATTTTATTGTAACACGCGTATTTTCGGGGACAGAACTCCAATCAAACGTTTTTTGGGGAACAATCAAATTGTAAGCCGAGTAATAAACATAGGCACTTGTCCCCTCCCAAACAGTTACAGGTGCTTGATATTCGACCGCGAAGAGCGGCAAGGCCAGCAAAACGGCCAAAAGAACGGTGTAGAGTTTTTTCATAGTCAATGTTTTTGTTGATTGAACGTGAGGAATTTTCAAATTTTCCCAAAGAAACGCTTCTCTTTCGCACTAAATTCTAAAAAAATCGCTACTTACTGCAAAAGAATATGCAAAGTTACGGATTTTTTTGGTAAAAAGCAATTTTTTGCGCAAAAAAAGGCGATTCTCGCCGAAAAACGGACGAGAACCGCCAAAAATTGCGATAAACAGGGCGTTTAGCAAGCCTTGCCGTCGCTGCCGAGTACGTTCACAATCTTGTGAATGTAGAGTTTTTTCATGTTTTCGCGTGCAGGACCGAGGTATTTGCGCGGATCGAATTCGGCAGGATTTTCGGCCAACACTTTGCGGATGGCGGCCGTCATAGCCAAACGGCTGTCGCTGTCGATGTTGATTTTGCACACGGCCGATTTGGCGGCTTTGCGCAATTGTTCTTCGGGGATACCGATGGCATCGGGCAGGTTGCCGCCGTATTTGTTGATGGTGTCGACCTCTTCTTGCGGTACGCTCGACGAGCCGTGCAGCACGATGGGGAAGCCGGGCAACTCTTTTTCTACGCCTTCGAGCACATCGAATGCCAATGGTGGCGGCACGAGGCGGCCTTCGGCGTTGCGTGTGCACTGTGCGGGCGTGAATTTGTATGCGCCGTGCGATGTGCCGATGGAGATGGCCAGACTGTCGCAACCCGTTTTCGAGGTGAAATCGACCACCTCTTCGGGGCGTGTGTAGGTGTGGTGTTCGGCCACAACTTCGTCTTCGACACCGGCCAGCACGCCGAGTTCGCCTTCGACGGTTACATCGAACTGGTGAGCGTAGTCAACCACTTTTTTGGTCAGAGCCACGTTTTCGTCGTAGGGCAGGTGCGAGCCGTCGATCATCACCGACGAGAAGCCCATGTCGATGCACGATTTGCAGAGTTCGAACGAGTCGCCGTGGTCGAGGTGCAGCACGATTTCGGGTTTTTCCCAGCCGAGTTCTTTGGCGTAGGCTACTGCGCCTTCGGCCATGTAGCGGAGCAGCGTCTGGTTGGCGTAGTTGCGCGCGCCTTTCGACACTTGCAGAATGACGGGCGATTTTGTCTCGGCCGCCGCCATGATGATGGCCTGCAACTGTTCCATGTTGTTGAAGTTGAACGCAGGAATGGCATAACCGCCTTTCACTGCTTTGGCAAACATTTCGCGTGTGTTCACCAAACCTAAATCTTTGTAATTTACCATAATGTTTTTTGGATTAAGGAGCAAAGAATAAAGGCATCGGCACTACGGCCTTCGTTTTAGTCTTTGTTCTGGTTTTTCGTTTTTTCGGTTTGCAAAAGTACTGTTTTTTTTCTAAATCAGCAATCAATAGTTTTCCTTTTTGATTTCGAAGTAGGCTTGCGGGTGTTGGCAGGCGGGGCATTTTTCGGGAGCCTCTTTGCCTATGTGTATGTAACCGCAGTTGCGGCATTGCCATACCACTTCGTCGTCTTTGGCAAAGACTTTGGCGGCCTCGATATTGGCGACGAATGCGTGATAGCGTTCTTCGTGTCCCTTTTCGGCCACGGCGATGGCGCGGTACATGGCGGCGATTTCGTGGAAGCCTTCGGCATCGGCTACGTCGGCAAAGTGCGGATAGGCTTCGGCCCACTCTTCGTGTTCGCCAGCGGCAGCGGCTTGCAGATTGTCGATGGTGCGCCCGATGACGCCAGCGGGGAAGCTTGCTTTCACCTCTACCGTGCCGCCTTCGAGGTATTTGAACATGCGTTTGGCGTGTTCTTTCTCTTGGTCGGCCGTTTCGGTGAAGATGGCAGCAATCTGTTCGAAGCCCTCTTTTTTGGCGGCACTAGCGAAATAGGTGTAGCGCATGCGCGCCTGACTTTCGCCAGCAAACGACTGCATCAGATTTTTCTCGGTTTGTGTGCCTTTTAACGATTTCATAAGTTTTTTTAAGTTTTTAAGGTTTATAATGATTGTTTGAAGATTTGAAGATTGTTTCTCGCGCTACGCATGGTTAAAGTATGAAAGTGAGAAAGTGAGAAAGTGAGAAAGTGTGAAAGTAGGGACGTGGCGTGCCGCGTCCGATGGCGGCGTTGTTTTGGTTTTTGTTATTCGTTCATTTCTTTTGACGACCAAAAGAAACGAACCAATTTTGCGATTGAGCGAGCGCAAAGCAAACTTGTTTGCAATTTGCCGAGCGTGAGCAAAATCAAGAATTAAAGAAAAGTCGCCAGCTGGGGCGCGAGCGTTGCCAAAAATTGGCGGTTTTGGTTTCGGCGGCATCAAAATTTGTAAATCTGTCAATTAAAAACATTCCTCACTCCTCACTCCTCACTCCTCACTCCTAATTCCTAACTCCTAACTCCTCACTACTAACTTCTCACTACTAATTTCTAACTGCTAATTACTAACTACAAAGGTAGTGTTTTCGATCGGTAGGTGCAAGCGTTTTGGCTTTTTTTTGTACTTTTGTAGTTTCAAAAAAGATAGGAGCAAATAGTATGCCAAACCAAGCCGCTGCAAGCGAGAACGATTCGGAACAATTGCGCCAATTGCTCAACGAGAGTCAATTTGCTGCCGCCACCTACTGCGATGGGCCGTCCATCATTGTGGCGGGGGCTGGCTCGGGCAAGACGCGTGTGCTGACCTACAAAATAGCCTATCTGTTGCAGCAGGGCTGGCGGCCGTCGCAGATTTTGGCACTCACATTCACCAACAAGGCCGCCAACGAGATGAAGGAGCGCATCGCCAAGATAGTGGGCGAAAAGCGGGCGCGCTACCTTTGGATGGGGACGTTTCACTCCATCTTCGCACGCATGCTGCGCACCGAAGCCGAACGCATCGGGTTCACACACAACTTTACCATCTACGACCAAAGCGACTCGAAAAGCCTGATACGCAGTCTGATAAAGGAGATGAAACTCGACGACAAAATTTACAGGCCGAGTGCCATACAAGGGCGCATATCGTTTGCCAAAAACCAACTGATGACGCCTGCGCTCTACGAAGCGAACGCCGATTGCATGCAGAGCGACCGCAACTCGCGCACGCCGCTATTTTTGGAAATCTACCAAACCTACTGCCAGCGTTGCCGCGCAGCAAACGCTTTGGATTTCGACGATCTGCTGCTCTACACCAACATTCTGTTCGACCGAAATCCTGACATTTTGGCACAATATCAACAACGTTTTGGCTATATTTTGGTCGATGAATATCAGGATACGAACCGCGCTCAACACCTGATAGTGAGCAAGTTGGCAGCGCAGCACCAGCGCATTTGCGTTGTGGGCGACGATGCGCAAAGCATCTACTCGTTTCGTGGGGCGAACATCGACAATATGTTGCTGTTCGAACAGCAATACGCGGGCTGCAGGCTGTTCAAGTTGGAGCGCAACTATCGGTCGACCCAAACCATTGTGAACGCCGCCAATTCACTCATTGCGAAGAACGACAATCAGATACGCAAGACCATCTATTCGAAGGGCGATGTGGGCGACAAAATCCGCATACTCAACGCATACAGCGACTACGACGAGGCTTTTGCCGTGGCGGCGTTGTTGTGCGAAAAATTGGCAGCCAACGGCGACACATACAGCGATTACGCCATACTCTACCGCACCAACGCCCAGTCGCGTGTGTTGGAGGAGGCGTTGCGCAAACGCTCCGTGCCGTACAAAATTTACGGCGGGCTGTCGTTCTACCAACGCAAGGAGGTGAAAGACGTGCTGGCCTATCTGCGCCTGATTGTCAATGGGAGCGACGAAGAGTCGTTCAAGCGCGTGATAAACTATCCGGCGCGCGGCATCGGCGAAACCACGCAAAACAAAGTTTTGGCCTGCGCCCACGCCCACAACGTGAGTGCCTTGCAAGTGGCGCAACAGCCCGAACAATTTGCGCTCGATGTGAACAAAGGCACCGCCAAGAAACTGACCGATTTCGGCGCATTTATCGACGGATTTCGGCAGTTGAACGCCGAGAAAAACGCCTACGCCATCGCCGAGCAGTTGGTGCTGGATTCGGGCATCATGCGCGACATACTGGCCGACCAATCGCCCGACAGCCTCGAACGCAAAGAGAATGTGCAAGAGTTGCTGAACGCCATCAACCAATTTTGCGAAGAGCGCGCCAACGCTGGCGAAACCGAGTTGAAGTTGGAGGATTTTCTGTCGGAAGTGGCGCTGCTCACCGACCAAGACAACGAAGAGGCCGAAGAGTGCGACCGCATAACGCTGATGACCGTCCACGCGGCCAAAGGGCTGGAATTTAAGCACGTTTTCATCGTTGGATTGGAAGAAAATCTGTTCCCATCGGCCATGTGCGAGACCCAGCGCGAGATAGAAGAGGAGCGGCGGCTGCTCTATGTGGCCATCACGCGTGCCAAGACCGACTGCACCATCAGTTATGCCAAATCGCGGTTCCGCAACGGGCAGACACAGTTCCAAAATCGCAGCCGTTTTCTCGACGACATCGACGAGCAATACCTGCAACTGCCCTTGGAAATGCGCCAGCGGCCGCACACGGAACAGACGCAGCCGCCACGTTTTTCGGGTTTCAGAGGCGGTTTCGCGCCACGCACTGCCGACTTTGCGCCGCCAAAATCGGCCCCAACGGCGACACCAACGCCCAACATGCGCCGCGTAACGCCTGGCATGGTGGCCGGCAACGCCAAATTTCCGTTTAATGTGGGTATGCGCGTGCGCCACAGTCGCTTTGGCGACGGCGAGATTCTGCGCATCGAAGGCGAAGGCGACAGCACCAAAGCCATCGTGGCATTCGACACCGAAGGCACAAAACCGCTGCTGCTGAAATATGCGCGCCTGACAATAATTTAGATAGTTTGAAAGTGGGAAAGTGTGAAAAGTTAGTTAGCAGTGAGCAGTGAGTAGTGAGTAGTGAGTAGTGAGTAGTGATTTTTTGAAGATTAAGGCGTTTCGGTTATCGACGATTTGAAATTGATTAAATAATTGGAAATTAGATAATTGAATAATTAAAAAATCTTTGTTCTCTCACCTATAACCTATAACCTTTCAACTTGCGACTTGCTACTTGTGTCTTGCTACTAATTGTCAATTTGCAATAAAACAGATAAATTTGCGTTTTAATTGTTGGCGATTGCCATACGTTTTCGAAATTGAAGAAAATTCTGTTCATACTCATCGGCTTGTGGGCGTGTTTGACTGTTTCGGCCAAGCGCATCTACATTCGCGGCTATGTGCTCGACGAGACACAGCACGCTATTCCGTTTGCCAACGTGCAGGTGAAAGGCACGAGCCAAGGCACCGCCACCAACGAGCAGGGTTTCTACGAACTGCGCGCCGAAGTTACCGATTCGTTCACCGTCGTGTTTTCGTGCGTGAGTTACGAGACGGTCGAGGAGCGTTATTCTATCGACGAAGAGGTGCTGAACGTTACCAAAACGCTGAAGCCTTTTTCGACCGAACTCGGCGATGTGGAGGTGCGCGCCTACAAGCGGCCGCCGTCGAACATGCAGGTGCTAAACACCGACCAATTCCGCATGACTCCCGACGCTTCGGGCGGTAACATCGAATCGTTGCTGACCTCGTTTGCTGGTGTCAATTCGAACAACGAACTCAGTTCGCAATACTCGGTGCGCGGCGGCAATTACGACGAAAATAGCGTGTATGTGAACAACATCGAAGTGTATCGTCCGTTGTTGGTGCGTGCTGGCCAGCAGGAGGGGCTCAGTTTCATCAATCCCGATTTGGTGCAAAGCGTGCAGTTTTCGGCTGGCGGATTCGGTGCGCGCTACGGCGACAAGAGCGCGTCGGTGCTCGACGTAACCTACAAAACGCCCGAACGGCTCGAAGGGTCGCTCTCGGTGAGTCTGCTCGGCGCGACGGCCTATCTCGGTTCGAAATCGAAAAACTTCACGCAAGTGCACGGCATACGCTACAAAACGTCGTCGTATCTGCTTGGCTCGCTCGACACGAAAGGCGAATATGCGCAGTCGTTTGTCGATTACCAAACCTACATGACCTTCCGTTTTTCCGACAAATGGGACGGCTCGTTTCTCGGCAACTTTTCGCAAAACTCCTACCGTTTCATTCCCAAGGAGCGCGAAACCGCCTTCGGCACGCTCACGCTGAACCGCAATTTCAAAGTCTATTTCGATGGACAAGAAAAGGACATCTTCCGCACCTATTTCGGCGCGTTTACGGTCAATTTCAGGCCGACCAAAAAGTTTAAGTTCAGCCTGATAGCGTCGGCATTCAACACCAACGAGCGCGAAACCTACGACATCACGGGGCAGTATTGGCTCTCCGACCTCGACATCAACAACACGGGCAACACCAACAACCAAGGCGTTGGCACCTACCACGAACACGCGCGCAACCGCTTGTCGGCGACGGTGGCCAACGTGTCGCACATTGGCGAGTGGAAGCACGGCAACAACACGCTACAATGGGGCATCGCCGGACAGGCCGAAATCATATTCGACCGTCTGCGCGAGTGGGAATTTCGCGATTCGTCGGGCTACTCGCTGCCCCACGACCCCACGCAAGTCAATCTGAAATACAATCTCACGTCGAACCACGACCTCTATTCGGCACGCATGACCATGTTCATCGAAGAGAGTTACCGGCTCGATTCGCGCAGCGGCATCTGGACGTTCAACGGCGGCGTGCGCGCCAACTACTGGAATTTCAACAACGAATGGCTCGTCAGCCCGCGCTTGTCGGCCACATACGTTCCGAACTTCAATCCCGATTTCGATTTCCGTCTGGCGGTGGGGCTTTATCATCAAGCACCGTTCTACAAAGAGATTCGGCTCGAGCAGGAAGACGACTACGGCAACCGCGAAATCATACTCAACAAGGATATTAAGGCGCAACGGTCGCTGCATGTGGTGCTTGGTGCCGACTACTATTTCCGATTGTGGAACCGACCGTTCAAACTCACGGCCGAAGCCTACTACAAGCCCAGCGACCGTGTGAATCCATACTACGTGGACAACGTGCGCATACGCTACTTGAGCAACAACAACGCTGTGGCGCAAACGGCCGGTTTCGACATCAAACTGTTCGGCGAATTTGTGCCAGGCTCCGACTCGTGGATTTCGTTCTCGTGGATGTATTCGAAAGAAAATCTGCTGGACGATTCGTACGACGTATTCAGCAACACGGGAGAAAAACTCGGTTCGGTCAGTCCGGGCTGGATTGCGCGCCCCAACGAGCAACGCTACAATCTGTCGCTCTTTTTTCAGGACTATTTTCCGAAGCACCCCGAATACAAAGTCTATCTGAAACTTGTTTGGAGCGACGGTCTGCCGTTTGGGCCGCCACACAGCGAACGCTACCAGGCCACCTTGCGCACCAAAGCCTACAATCGCGTGGACATCGGTGCGATGCGCGGTTTTGTGCAAGGCCGCGAAAAGTTCATGAGCCGACAAAAAGTGGTGAAAGCCTTTTGGCTCAATTTGGAACTTTTCAACCTGTTCAACATCAAAAACGTGAACTCGTACTATTGGGTAACCGACATCTACAACGAACAATTTGCCGTGCCGAACTACCTCACGGGCTTCATGGTCAATTTCAAAGTTACGGTAGACTTTTGATTAGTTAGCAGTGAGCAGTTAGGAGTGTGAAAGTGAGAAAGTGAGAAAGTTAGAAAGTGTGAAAGTTAGAAAGTTAGAAAGTTAGAAAGTTTATAAAGTCTATAAAGTGAAAAGTCTATAAAGTTATTGGGGATTTGCGGATTTGGTTATTTGGTTATTTGAAATTGATTAAATAATTGGAAATTAAATAATTAGATAATTAAAAAATCTTTGTTCTCTCACCTATAACCTATAACCTATAACCTTTTTTCTTGCTACTTGCTACTTGCTACTGAAAATTGTCCTTACTCTTTGCTCTTTGTTCTCTCACCTATAACCTATAACCTCTCACCTATAACCTATAACCTATAACCTATAACCTATAACCTATAACCTATAACCTATAACCTATAACCTATAACCTATAACCTATAACCTAT
>CAVKQB010000022.1:0-30058 GCA_963658575.1 Leyella stercorea
TAAATAATTGGAAATTAGATAATTGAATAATTAAAAAGTCTTTGCTCTTTGTTCTATATTCTTTGCTCTCTCACCTATAACCTATAACCTTTCACCTATAAACTCTTGCGACTTGCTACTTGTATCTTGCTACTAATTGTCAATTAATTATGCTTCGCATCGATAAATGGTTGTGGGCGGTGCGCGTGTTCAAGACACGCAATTTGGCCGCCGAAGCCTGCAAAAAAGGCCGCGTAACTATGCAGGGCGCAGCCGTGAAACCGTCGCGCGAGGTGAAGGTGGGCGATGTGCTGCAGGTGCGCCGCACGCCAGTAACCTATTCGTTCAAGGTGGTCGGACTCACGCAAAACCGCGTCGGGCCAAAACTTGTGCCGCAATTCATGGAAAACGTTACCGCGCCCGACCAGTTGGAACTGCTCGAAGTGCTGAAACTCGACCAGAGCAACCGCCGCGCCAAAGGCCTTGGCCGCCCCACCAAAAAGGAACGCCGCGATTTGGACAGTTTCCTCGACGACGACGAAGCCTTTTTTCTCGACGACGATTGGCAGGACGAACCCTGACACACAGCGATTTACAGGTTGCTCGCTTTCAGACGTTCGGCGTTTTCGGCCACTATCAGATGGTCGATGCAATCCTGAATGTCGCCGTCCATGAACGCCGCCAAATTGTAGATGGTATAGTTGATGCGGTGGTCGGTAACGCGCCCTTGCGGATAGTTGTAGGTGCGTATTTTGGCCGAGCGGTCGCCGGTCGAGACCATCGTTTTGCGCCGCGAAGCGATGTCGTCGAGGTATTTTTGGTGCTCCTTGTCGTAGATGAACGTGCGCAGCCGCGCCAACGCACGCTCTTTGTTTTTGGGTTGGTCGCGCGTTTCGGTGCATTCTATCAGAATCTCTTCGACCGCGCCCGTGTTCGGATTTTTCCAATTGTAGCGCAGCCGCACGCCGCTCTCCACCTTATTGACGTTTTGGCCGCCCGCACCGCTCGAACGGAACGTGTCCCACTTGATTTCGCCTTCGTTTATCACCACGTCGAACTCCTGCGCCTCGGGCAGCACCGCCACCGAAGCCGCCGACGTATGCACGCGCCCCTGCGTTTCGGTAACCGGCACGCGTTGCACACGGTGCACGCCGCTCTCGTACTTCAAAATACCATAAACGCCCTCGCCCGTAACCGAGAAAATTATTTCCTTGTAGCCGCCCGATGCGCCTTCGCTGTAACTCGACACGCTCAGCCGCCAGCCTTTCGATTCGCAGTATTTGGAATACATTCTGAACAGGTCGCCAGCGAAAATGGCCGCCTCGTCGCCGCCCGTGCCGCCGCGAATCTCCACAATGCAGTTTTTCGAATCTTCGGGATCGGCGGGAATGAGCAGCAGTTTTATCTCCTCTTCCATCTGCGGAATTTTCGGCTCGATGGTCTCGATTTCGGCCTTGGCCATTTCGCGCAAATCGGGGTCGTTCTCGGTTTCGAGCAGCGATTTTGCCTCCGACAAACCATCGAGCAGGCGTTTGTAGGCATCGCGTTTGGCAACGATTTTTTGCAAATCGCTATACTCCTTGTTGAGCCGCACAAAACGCTTCATATCGGCAATGACCGACGGGTCGGTTATCAGCGTGGCAACCTCCTCGAAACGCGACGAAAGCCCGTCGAGGCGCGAAAGTAAACTGTTGTTCATAAGGTCGTTAAATTGTTTTGGAAGACGATTGAAACGGAATGCAAAGTTACAAAATTAGTCGCAAGTAGCAAGCCGCGAGTCGCAAGCGAGGTTCGGCGGCGCACGATTGAGCCGAAAAAAAGGGCGATTGAGCATTTTTTACCCGTTTTTTTGCTCAATTCAAAAAAAGATTGTACCTTTGCACCGCCTTTCGAGTAAGGGCAAATTAAGGTTTAACCCCAAAAACAACAAACAAAACATGGCAACTAAAATTAGATTGCAAAGACACGGCCGCAAAAACTACGCCTACTATCACGTCGTCGTAGCCGACAGCCGTGCGCCACGCGATGGCAGAATCATCGAACGCATCGGTTCGTACAACCCCAACACCAACCCAGCCACCGTCGTGCTGAACTTCGACCGTGCGCTCTATTGGCTCAACGTGGGCGCGCAACCCACCGACACCGCCCGCAACATTCTTTCGGGCGAAGGCGTGCTGCTGATGAAGCACCTGCAAGGCGGCGTGAAGAAGGGCGCGTTCGACGAAGCGACCGCCACCAAAAAATTCGAGGCTTGGAAGGCCGACCGCGAGAAAGCCCAAGAGGCCATCAGAGACACCGATGCCTCGAAAAAAGCCGAAACGCTGAAACAGCGTCTCGAAGCCGAAAAAGAGATTAACAAGGCAAAAGCCGCCGAATTGGCCAAGAAGAAAGCCGAAGCCCTCGAAGCCGAAGCCGCCAAGGCTGCTGCCGAACTGGCTGCAGAGGCTCCCGCCGAAGAGCCCAAAGCCGACGAAACGCCCGCCGCTGAATAAGCGCGACGAAAAAAAACGCAAAGTCCGATTCTACCAATCGGACTTTTTTTTGTGCAGGAAAAAGTGAGTGATTTGCCATATGTTTCGCCATGAGTAACTCAACACAGGCTTTGCGTTGCGCAATTATCACATTGCAGAAATGCACTAAAATAATCAAAAAAAGTTATTTATTGTGTAATTCCAAATTTTGCGTATCTTTGTAAGATCTTTAGCAATGCAAGATATAGGCAAACAAATACGAGCAATGGTGAGCGGAACGATATTCAAGAATATGGTTGCGTTGGGTGTCGTGCAGTTTGCCAATTATCTTATCCCGCTGATTATTATACCCTTTGTGACGCGTGCCCTGGGGGTGGATGTGTTCGGGCGTGTGTGCTACGCGCAGAATATCGTATCCTATTTGGCAGTACTTATCAATTTCGGCTTTGATTATTCGGCAACCCAGGATGTGGCTATTCACAAGAACGACAGGCAGGCACTGGGCGTGATATTCCGGACGGTGATGGTCAGCAAGGCGGTGCTGTTTGCCGTCAGCCTGATGGTTATGGGGGTGCTGTATGCCGTGTTCGCGCCCGTACATGCCGACCCCGTACTCTATCTGTGGGCGGCGTTGTTCAATCTGGGTTTTGTGCTGTTCCCGACCTGGCTGTATCAGGGCATGGAGGATATGGGGCGTATGTCGGTAATGAACTTTATCACCAAACTGACAGGGGCGGTGCTGATTATTGCCGTAGTGCGCAAGGCGGAGGATTATATTGCCTATATGGCGATATTGTCGTTGGTGTATGTTGCGGTGGGGAGTGCCGCTCTGGGGTATGCCGTACGCCATTACGGGGTGTTGGAAAGCAAGACGCGCAACAAGGCATTGAGCAGAGCGATACTGCGCAAGAGTTGCCCGATATTCGTAACCTCTCTGGCGGGGTCGCTGTACAATGCTATGGGACTGACATTGCTGGGGGCTATGATGAGCAGTACGGAAGTGGGGGTGTATGCAGGAAGCCAGAAGATGATCTCCGCCTGTATGATGCTGACAAGTATGCCCTTCTCGGTAGCCATATTCCCGACAATGAGCCGGCTGTTTGCCGAAGACAAACCGAAAGCATGGCGTTTCTTCGGGCGTTCTATGGGGTTGGCAGTCGGTGCTGGGCTGTGTATGATACCCTGTATATGGCTGTTGGCGCCGTTGGCTGTGCATATCCTGCTCGGTAACGGGTTTGAAGAAGCGGTAGCGCAAATGCGCTGGATGTCCGGATTGCCGCTGTTGGTGCTGATAGGGACGATGCTGACCGTGCAGGGCCTGTACGGTACGCAGCAACAGCGTTGGGCACCGGTAGTGGTCGTGCTGTCGGGGTGTATCAGTGTCGTACTGAACAAACTGCTGATACCCGTATGGCATGCAGGAGGGTGTGTCGCAGCATGGTATGTGGCAGAATGCGTGGAGATACTGATAGTCGGCGGGATATTGTTGCGGTATAAGCAAGCATGCACACGAAAAAACAATGTATAAATGAACTATATCACATTGATGCTGATAGTGGCTATGGCGTTCGGTCTGTCGGACTTTCTGACGGAACGTGTACCTGCGTTGCAGCGGTTGATGTATGTGTTGGGATTTGCAACGATATACGTGCTGTTTACGATAAAATACTACTATGGGTCGGATATTATAAACTATTACTATCATTACGAGTCCATTACATCATTGTCAGATGTGTGGCGCCACCCTGATAAATATAGTTTTGAGATAGGATACACGCTGTTTGTGGCACTATTGAAGGGTTGGGGCATGTCGCTGTATTGGGTTACGATGATAATATCAACGATATATTTTGCGGCTATCGCGTTGCTGTTCAGACAGATACCAAGTAAGAAATGCTTCGCGTTGATGATACTGGTGGTACTGGATTATAATTTGATATTCTTTGAATTTAGGCAATGCTTGTCAGTGTCGTTCTTTATATTGATGATACTATGCTTGCAGGATAGAAAGTATTGGTTGGCTTTACCGATGGCGATATTGGCTATAGTGATGCATAAGTCGGGCGTATTTGTAGTGCCGCTGTGTTTGTTGGCATATTGTCTGCATGGGAAACCAATACAGGTGTGGGTGTTTCAGTTGCTAATGGTGGTATTAGTAGTCGCGGCGTTACTTCCGCTAACTAAAGTAGCAACAACGGTGCTGAGTTTCCTGCCTGCCGACTATTTGTCGTCCATAGAACACCACTTGCGCGTGGGGAAACAAGTACAACGTGTGTGGATGGTGTATGCAATGTTAGTGATGTGTGTAGAGTACTATCTGCATTATCATAAGACACGTATGGACAGCGTGGCAATTATGGCAGTATTGGGAATAGTAATAGTGGTAGTTTCGTATCAATACTACTATATACTGAATAGGGTGCGGTCGTTTTTTGTACCGTTTATCATTGTGTGGATATTTCAGGTGGTGCAGGGTAGGAATACAGACAAGACGATTCCTTATTTCAAATTGTTAAGCCAGGTGGCGTGTGTGCTGTTCTTCGTGTATAGTATCCATACAGCATGCGCTATCACAAAACAGAGCAAGATATTGCATTCCCCCCTACACAATGTCTGCACGGTGTTTGATATACGAGAAGGGCAAGTGAAAGCATTGCAACAGAAACAGCTGAAACTGGCTGAAGACTATTGGCAGTATGACTTTATGCAACATGAGAAGAATATCATTCAGTGAGTGAACGATGATTCGTATTTTGATGTCCACATATAATGGTGCAGCATATATAGCAGAGCAACTCGATTCGATTATTGCTCAGAGTGTGCAAGATTGGCAACTCGTGGTGCGTGATGACGGTTCAACAGACGGAACACAAGAAATACTGCGTGAGTATGAGCAGAAAGACATACGGATACGAGTGGTGGAAGATACGGAAAGAAGAGGGGCTATGCGTGGGTTTGAGTGGCTGTTGGAGCGGTATGGTGTAGGGGAGTATGTGGCATTTGCAGACCAAGACGACGTGTGGCTGCCAGATAAGTTGCATATTTGTATGGAGCCTATGCGCCAAAGCGAGCAACAATACGGAAGTGATACTCCGATTGTGGTACACACGGACTTGGTGGTGGTGGATAGTAAATTGCACATAGTGGCAAAGTCGTTTTGGGAATACACGTACATCAAGCCGAGAGTACTGAACAGTAGGGCACAGTATTTGGCGATTTGCAATAGCGTAACGGGGTGTACTATGATGCTCAACCAAGCGGCAAGGAGAGTGTCTTTGCCGTTTGGCGAGAAGACATTGATGCATGATGCGGCTATTGCTGTAAGCGTAGTACTCAACCATGGCAAGGTGGTGCCTGTATATATGCAGACCATGTTGTACAGGCAGCATGGGGATAACACATTAGGGGCTATTGAATATCAATTGTGGCGTAGTTTTAGTGCACGATACAAAGAGGCAAAGGTACACTATGCGGCATATTACCCTAAAGTATTTCCTAATGTAGTATCATTTATCTATTGGAAGATACGTTGTTTTTGTGCAGAACATCTGTAATATGAATTCAGTGTGTATAGCGACATATAATGGAGAGAAATACATCGCGGAGCAACTGCGGTCGATATTGGTACAGTTGCGCCCCGATGATGAGGTGATAGTGTCGGACGATGGTTCGACCGACAATACGTTGAACATAGTGGAAGCGATAGGGGATGAGCGCGTGAAAGTACTGCATAGTAATTGCCATAATGTGAAAGGGAACTTTGTGAATGCGCTGGAGCATGCGCAAGGGGATGTGATATTCCTGAGCGACCAGGACGATGTGTGGCTGCCCGGTAAATATATCCGTTGTGTGGAGGAACTGAAATGCGTAGATTTGGTATGTACTAATAGCAAAATCACAGACGAGCATCTGAATGTTGTTTGTGACAATTTCTTTAAACTATACCATTCCCACAAGGGCATACTTCGCAATATCATCAATGGCACATATTATGGTTCCTGTATGGCATTCCGGAGAACGTTGCTTCCGTCGGCATTGCCCATGCCCTCTTCCCAAGATGTAAACCATGA
Organism: Leyella stercorea; assembly: GCA_963658575.1. Taxonomy (GTDB): domain Bacteria; phylum Bacteroidota; class Bacteroidia; order Bacteroidales; family Paludibacteraceae; genus W0P28-013. The sequence continues at coordinate 6,521 of CAVKQB010000022.1, forward strand.
TTTATGGTTGGGACTTGTTGCAGAGATGACAGGTTCTGTAAAATTCATACAAGAGCCCTATCTGCTGTACAGGCGGCACAAAAGAGCTCTATCTCAAACGGCTTGGTATTCCAGTTTCTGGAGTAGAAGTTCCCGTCCCTTATGGGTGAAGATTAGAACACGTATGGTACTTCTATATTACGTTTGTAAATATCGTATTCAACATGCAAGATAAGTAAGTATCATCACTATTACAATATAATAGTGCGAGTACACTGCAAGACACCCTTCGTAGTGTAGAAACGCAGAACTACGAAGACATTGAACATATTATTATAGACGGAGCCTCCACAGACGGAACCCAAGCCATTATTCAAACCTATGCACAGGACGCGCAGCAGACGCCCGCTTTTTGTAAAAATTTGGAGTCGATTGGTAGTACTCTCGGCTGTAGTGCATTTCTACGTTCGCTATAAACTTGGCAAATTCAAAAAAGAAACAGTAACTTTGTAAATTATTGCATTACAAAACACACCAACACAAAAATGACCGATTTAGTTTCTATTATTACGCCCCTCTACAACAGCGAACGCTTTGTGGCAGCCACCATCGAAAGTGTATTGGCACAAACCTATCAACATTGGGAGATGATAGTAATTAACGATGGCTCGACCGACAATAGCGCACACATAGTGGCAGAATATGCAACGCGCGACCCACGCATCAAACTTTTTTCACAACCAAACGCAGGTTCGGCAGCAGCACGCAACAATGGCATTCGCCGTGCCGCAGGGCGCTACATTGCCCTGCTTGACTCCGACGACCTTTGGGAGCCAAATTTTTTAGAAGAGCAGATCGCGCTACTCACCGAAAAAAAAGCCGTTTTAGTATACAGTTCGCACAAACGCATCGACGAAAACGGCAATGAATGTCTGCGGCCATTCCGCGTGCCAGAGCGCGTTACCTACAACGATTTACTAAAAACGTGTTCAATATCTTGTCTCACAGGGCTTTACGACTCATCGAAATTTGGGAAAATATACCTAGACGAATCATTACACAACCTCCGCGACGACCATGTATATTGGCTTACAATCATAAAAAAAGCAGGCGAAGCATTCGGGAATCAACAAATTTTAGCATCGTATAGAATACAAAACAAATCCGTTTCGTTCAATAAAAAAAAGGTAATAATACCACAATTTATGGTTTACTACCGCTACGAGAAAATTAGCCTTTTGCGTAGCCTCTACTACCTAGCACATTGGGCATGGAATGGTTACAAAAAATATCATAAATAATGAATGAAACACCTATAACATCAATTTTTTCGGCGGGCGGCTGGGCGACTACCATTATTACAGTATGAATCAAGTGGTGAAGGCCGCACTCAATCTTTCAACAAAAATTCTAAACAAATGACCATCAACGCCTCGATAGTGCTTTACAAGACGTCGTTCGACGAGGTGGCGAGCCTTGTGGCGACACTGCGTCAAAACAAGAGCATCGGCGAAATTTCACTGATAGACAATTCGCCCACACGCGACGAACGCTTCGCCGCGCTGCAAGCCACCTACATCTTCAACGGGCGAAACCTCGGCTACGGCCGCGCACACAACATCGCCATGCGCCAGACAATCGCACAAGGCACGCCCTACCACTTGGTGATAAACCCCGATGTAAAGTTGGACTGCACGGCACTCGACCAACTGTTGGCGGTGATGGAGGCCAACACCGATGTGGCGGCACTCATGCCCAAGGTTTTCTACCCCGACGGCGAATTGCAATATCTGTGCAAACTGCTGCCGACACCGTGGAACTTGTTTGGCCGCCGGTTCCTGCCAAAATGCTTCACACGCCAAAGCAAACGTCGGTTCGAGTTGCACGATTTCGACTACAACCACACTCTCGACATTCCGTTCCTGTCGGGCTGTTTCATGCTGTTGCGCAGTAGCGCGCTCAACGAGGTCGGCCTGTTCGACGAACGGTTCCTGCTCTACATGGAAGATGTCGATTTGAGCCGCCGCCTGCACCAAAAATTCCGCACGATTTTCTATCCCAACGTCTCCATCGTGCATGCCCACACCCACGGCTCGTACAAAAACAAGCGTCTGCTCTACATACACATCGTCAGTTCGTGCCGCTATTTCAACAAGTGGGGCTGGTTTTGCGACAGCGAGCGCACCGCCGTCAATTGCAAGACGCTCGACGAAATGCGGCACTTGCCCAAATAACCCAAAAGAAAAAGGACACCTCCACACGGAAGCGTCCTTTTTTATGTCGAATCGAGCAGAAAGCGCGATGCCCTACCCTGCCGTCGTGAAAATACTGGCAAGGTTTTGCGTAAGAATCCTCACGGCAATGCCCAAAATGATGATGCCTGCGAATTTGCGCAGAATGTAAACGCCCGCCTTGCCCAACTTGCGCTCGATCCACGCCGTGCATTTCAGCACAAAAAACAGACACACCATATTCAAAAATATGGCCACCGCCAACTCCCAAAACGAATACTCGACACGATAGGTGATGATGGCGGTGAACACGCCCGGCCCCGCAAACAGCGGAAACGCCAGCGGAATGAGCGACGAGGTGCCCTCTGGACCAGCGTACTTGAAAATCTCGATGTCGAGCAGCATCTCCAACGCCATCAGAAACAAGATGATGGCACCCGCCACAGCAAACGATTTGAGATCGACGCCAAAAAACGCCAAAATCAGTTCGCCGCCAAAAAGAAACGCCAACATCAACACGAAACTCACCACCACCACTTTGGTCGGGTGAATCGTGTCGCCACGCTGCTTCAAACCAAGAATGATGGGCAAACTGCCGAACGGGTCGATAATGGCAAACAACGCGATGAACGCGCTGAACATCTTGAACCACGAAAATGAAAAATCGAATGTAAGTTCAGGTATCATGGCATTAAAATTGGTATAGACTGCAAAAATACAACTTTTTTCTGAATATACGGCTCCGCCCGCCAACGACTCGACGAAACTTTCGCACTAAATTTGTATTTTTGCGCCAAAATTACACCACAATGTATATTCTCCCAGCCGCCTATCTGGCACCGGTAGCCTATTTTCGGCTGCTCGTGTGCAACGAAGCCACCATCGATATTCGGGCGCACTACCACAAGCAAACCTACGCCAATCGCTGCCAAATAGCCACGGCACACGGCATCGAAAACTTGGTCATTCCCGTCGAACACACCGACCACACGCCTCTGTGCGACGTGCAGACATCGGCTCACCACGATTGGCAGACACAACATTGGCGCGCACTCGAAGCCGCCTACAACGCATCGCCCTTTTTCGACTACTACAAAGACGAACTCCAGCCGTTTTTCGCCCGCCCAACCTGCCGCCTCGTTGATTTCGCGCTGGCACTGCAAGACAAAATCGCCGAACTGCTCAACCTGCCGCTGCACTACACGCTAAATACCGAATACCAAAAATCGTACACCAACGGCGAAATAGACCTGCGCGAAGTGTTCAACGCACCAAAAAATATAGTAATTTTGCAGCCCGATTTTATGCCGAAACGCTACTATCAGGTATTTGAACACAAACTCGGATTCACCGCCAACCTCAGCATCATCGACCTGCTGTTCAACATGGGCAACGAAGCGAGAATAATTTTGTTAGATAAAAGGTTATAGGTGAGAGGCGAGAGGCGAGAGGTGAGAGGTTATAGGCGAGAGAGCATAGACTTTTTAATTATCTAATTATCTAATTATCTAATTCCCAATTATTTAATCAATTTCAAATTGTCGATAGCCAAATCGTCAAATAACCAAATAATCAAATCCACAATTTTTCAGTAGCAAGACACAAGTAGCAAGTCGCAAGACAATTATTCAATTATCTAATTTCCAATTATTTAATCAATTTCAGATGCCAAATTCAGATTTCAAATTGTCGGTAGCCGAAATGCCTTAATCTCAAAAAAAATCACTACTCACTGCTCACTACTCACTACTCACTACTTTCTCACTTTTACACTTTACACACTTTCTAACTGTTTCACACTTTCACACTGAAAATCATGAACATCGAATGGGAAAAAATTGGCTTCAACTATGTTGCCACCGACTACAACATACGCTGCCACTATAAAGACGGACGTTGGAGCGAACTCCGCGCCTACGACACGCCCGAAATCAACATCTCCATCGCCTCGTCGTGCCTGCACTACGGACAAGAGGCCTACGAGGGCATCAAAGCCGTACGCGGCTGCGACGGAAAAATACGCATCTTTCGCCCCGAAGCCAGCGCACAACGCTTGCAGAGTTCGTGCGACCGCCTGATAATGCCACAACTGCCCACCGAAACGTTTCTCGAGGCTGTCAGAATGGCAGTAACCATGAACGAACGCTTCGTGCCGCCATACGACAAAAACGCCGCGCTCTACATTCGCCCGCTGATAATCGGCGTTGGCTCGCTGCTCGGCGTGCGCCCATCGGCCGAATACGAATTCATCGTCTATGTGTCGCCCATCAGCACCTATTTCAACAACGGATTCAGCACCGTGCGCGTCTGCATGCAACGCCGCTACGACCGCGCCGCGCCACTCGGCACTGGCTGCTACAAGGTGGGCGGCAACTACGCCTCTGGCCTGCAAGCCGACGTGTGCGCACACGCCTTGGGCTACGACTCCACACTCTATCTCGACTCGAAAGAGAAACGCTTCGTCGACGAATGCAGTGCCGCCAACTTCTTCGGATTCAAAGGCGACACCTACATCACACCGAAATCGCAATCCATACTGCCGTCCATCACCAACAACAGCCTGATGCAAATAAGCCGCGACCTCGGCTGGCAGGTAGAACAACGCCCCATACCGTTCGAAGAGCTAGACACGCTCGACGAAGCAGCCGCCTGCGGAACCGCCGCCGTCATCGCACCCATAGCGCAAATCGACGACATCGACACCGGCAAAAAATACATCATCTCGCACGACGGAAAGCCCGGCCCCAAATGCACACTGCTCTACAACCGCCTGCGCGACATACAATACGGCCGCATCGCCGACACACACGGCTGGAACACAATTTTGCAATAACGCCCGCCGAAAAAAATACGCTTGTCGTGCACCGATGAATCATTCCGTATCGATTCCAACAAAGTGTGGCACGCAATTTGTAGCGTATTTGCAAAAAATAGTGCAACCGCACACACCATAACAAAAAAAAACGTAACTTTGCAACTCCAAAAAAAACTAAAGTTTATTCACCTATAAAAACAAAAAAATTATGATCAAACTGGGTATCAACGGCTTCGGCCGTATCGGACGCATGGTATTCCGCGCCGCAGTCGAAAACTTCGGTAACGACATCAAAGTTGTCGGCATCAACGACCTTTTGGATGCCGACTATCTGGCTTATATGCTGAAATACGATTCAGTACACGGCCACTTCAACCACGACATCAAAGTAGAAGGCAACTACATGATTGTAGATGGCAACCGCATTCAAATCTTCGCCGAAAAAGACCCCGCCAACATCACTTGGGGCGCACTCGACGTTGATGTCGTAGTAGAATCGACAGGCTTCTTCCTGACCGAAGAATTGGCTTCGGCACACCTGAAAGCAGGCGCAAAGAAAGTCATCATGTCGGCTCCTTCGAAAGATGCCACGCCAATGTTCGTTTACGGCGTAAACCACAAAACATACGCTGGTCAGAAAATCATTTCGAACGCCAGCTGCACCACCAACTGCTTGGCTCCAATCTCGAAAGTGCTGAACGACAAATTCGGCATCGTTCGTGGTTTGATGACGACCGTTCACGCCGCCACAGCCACACAGAAAACCGTCGACGGCCCGTCGAAAAAAGACTGGCGCGGCGGTCGCGGCATCTTGGAGAACATCATTCCGTCGTCGACGGGTGCTGCCAAAGCCGTAGGCAAAGTGCTGCCCGAACTGAATGGCAAACTCACTGGCATGTCGCTGCGCGTACCAACTTCTGACGTTTCGTTCGTCGATTTGACCTGCGAACTCGCCCAAGAAGCCAAATACGAAGACATCTGCAAAGCCATGAAAGAGGCTTCGGAAGGCAAACTGAAAGGCGTACTCGGATACACCGACGAAGCCGTGGTTTCGACCGACTTCCGCAACGATGCCCGCACATCTATCTTCGACGAAAAAGCCGGTATCCAACTCGACGGCACGTTCGTGAAAGTGTGCGCTTGGTACGACAACGAATGGGGCTACTCGAACAAAGTGCTCGAAATGGCTCGCGTTATCACGAAGTAAGCGAAAGCACAATAAACAAAAAGTCCTCCCAAAAGGGGGACTTTTTTTTGTACCTTTGCACCGACAAAAGAGAGCAGCATGACAACGGCCAAAGCGATAGAATCGGCACTTTTCGACCTGTCGGAAGGCGACGCGAAACGGCAGACGCTCAGCAGTTTTTTCAAAACGGGTCGGGGCGAATATGGCGAAGGCGACCGTTTCATTGGTGTGAGTGTGCCGCGCCAACGCCAACTCGCCAAACAGGTAGGCAGCCTGCCCTTGACCGAACTCGACGCACTGATGCAGAGCGAATACCACGAATGCCGCATGACGGCACTGCTTCTGCTCGTCAATATGTTCGCCGCAAGCCAGCGCGCCGCCGATCGGCAGGCGATTTACGACTTCTACATCGCACACCACACGCGCATCAACAATTGGGATTTGGTCGATCTGTCGGCACCGCAAATTGTGGGCGGTTACCTGTGCGACCAGCCGCGCCATGCGCTGGCCAACTACGCCCAAAGCGACTGCCTGTGGCTGCAACGCATCGCCATAGTAGCCACGCTCGCCTTCATCAAGCGGCACGAATACGCCGACACGCTCGCCGTAGCCCAACTTTTGCTGCACCATCGGCACGACTTGATACAAAAGGCCGTCGGCTGGATGCTGCGCGAAGTTGGCAAGCGCGATTTCGGCACCGAACTCCGTTTTCTGACCGAAGGCGGCCGCTACGCAACCATGCCGCGAACCATGCTGCGCTACGCCATCGAAAAATTTCCCGAAGAGTTGCGCCAACGTTTTCTGCGCGGCGAGATATAACGCCAGCATTTCCCCATCTCGCAAAAAAAGCGTACCTTTGCAGCCGATTTCAAAAAAAACGACGTTTCGACGTATTTTCTTGATTAAATTCTTTATCGGGGCAGCCGCCCCACTCGTAGGGTTTACGCGCCACAGCGGCAAAAGACAAGAATTTTCGAGCCAATACTTAGCGACGTGTAAACATTTCGACCTATGACAACATTCAACGAATTGGGGCTTCGTCCCGAAATTCTGACGGCTATTGCTGCGCTCGGATACGAGCAGCCCATGCCAATCCAAGAACAGGTGATTCCGTTTCTGCTCGAAAAAGAGGGCGATTTGGTAGCCCTTGCACAGACGGGAACGGGCAAAACGGCCGCCTTCGGTCTGCCACTGCTCACCAAAATCGACACCGACACGAAACGCATACAAGCACTCATCTTGTCGCCCACACGCGAACTCTGCATGCAGATAGCCAACGACCTGAAAAACTACGCTGCCGAGATGAAAGGCGTGAAAATAGTGCCCGTGTATGGCGGCGAAAACATCGTGTCGCAATACAAGCAACTCGACGTGCAGCCGCAAATTCTTGTCGCCACGCCAGGTCGCCTCATTGACCTGCTGAAGCGCGGCAAAGTGCACCTCGACGACGTGCGCTACCTTGTGCTCGACGAAGCCGACGAGATGCTCGACATGGGATTCAAGGACGATTTGGAGACGATTTTGCAAGCCGTCCCCGCCGAACGCCGCACACTGCTCTTCTCGGCCACCATGCCCAACGAGATTGCACGCATCGCCCAACAATACATGACCGATGCCACCGAAATAGCCGTCGGAACGCGCAACGCAGGTGCCGAAAACGTAGACCACATCTACTACATGGTGCAGGCCAAACAGCGCTACTTGGCACTCAAACGCATCGTCGATATGAACCCCGACATCTACGCCATCGTGTTTTGCCGCACACGGCAGGAGACCAAAGAGGTGGCCGAAAAACTGATGGCCGACGGCTACAACGCCGATGCCCTGCACGGCGACTTGAGCCAAGCGCAACGCGACACCGTGATGCACAAATTCCGCCAACGCCATCTGCAGATACTCGTGGCTACCGATGTGGCCGCACGCGGGCTCGACGTGAGCGACCTCACGCACGTCATCAACTACAACCTGCCCGACGACGTGGAAGTTTACACCCATCGCAGCGGACGCACCGGACGCGCTGGCAAACGCGGCATCTCCATCTCGATAATACACTCGCGCGAACAGCGCAAAATACGCACCATCGAGCATATCATCAAAAAGAAATTCGAACGCGCACGCATTCCGCTCGGCATCGACATCTGCAAACGCCAACTGTTCCACCTGATAGAACGCATGGAAAATGTGCAGGTGAACGACACGCAAATCGACCCGTTCCTGCCGCACGTATTCGCAAAACTCGATTACCTGTCGAAAGAAGACATTATCCGCCGGTTTGTGTCGCTGGAATTCAACCGATTCCTCGAATACTACAAAGATGCCGAAGATCTGAACCTGCCCGAAAAGCCCGAACGCCCCGAAAAACGCAAGAGCGACAGCAGCGACAAACCGCGCAAAAAAGCCGCCGACAGCACACGCAACGACAACGGCGGCACATTCAAACGCGGCCAACGCGTGCGCATGGCACTCAACTTCGGCTACCGCCAAAACGCTTCGCCACGCAACGTGCTCGGCATCATCAACGACGTAACGCACGACAAATCCATCAGCATCGGCAACATCGAAATTGCACAACGTTGCACATTCTTCGACGTGTATGCCGACCAAGCCGACCAAGTGCTGGACGCTTTCGCCCAAAACGGCGGCAATATGACGGTAGAAGTTGTGGCGCACCGCGACCGCGACGAGGCAAAGCCTTTCCGTCCCGACAAAAAACGTGGCGGCAAACGTCCCGACAAATTCGACGACGAACGTGCTGCACGCCGCTACGAAAACCGCCGCGACAAACAGCACCGCGACAAGCCTAACGACAAGCCTTGGCGCAAACGGCGATAAATGCAATCAACTGAACATCAGACAATTGTCAATTGTCCATTATCAATTGTCCATTATTCAAGTTCGGTAGCGAGAATGTGTTCGAGTTGCTCGGCGGTGATATTGAGCGAAAATTTGCCGTCGCGCGCCAGCGAAATCGTGCCGGTCTCCTCCGACACAACGACAACCAACGCATCGGTGCGCTCCGAAATGCCCAAAGCCGACCGGTGGCGCAAGCCGAGATATTTCGGCACATCGGGATTTTGCGAAACGGGCAAGATGGCACCCGCCGCCTTGATGCGCCCATCGGCCACAATCATGGCACCATCGTGTAGCGGACTATTTTTGAAAAAGATGTTTTCGATGAGGCGCGTGCTGACATCGGCATTTATCACATCGCCCGACTCGATGTACTGTTGCAGGTTGTCGCTGCGCTGAATGACGATGAGCGCGCCCGTTTTGGCACGCGCCATATCGCGGCAAGCAATCACCAAACGCATTATCGGGAAATCGTTCGTTTTGCTCTCTTTTTGGCTGTTGTGGAGCATTTTTTTCAGCCACTGCATCGACCGAAAATTGGTGCGCGACCCGATGCGCGAGAAAAAACGGCGTATCTCGCTCTGGAAAATCACGATGAGGCCGATGGCACCAACCGCCACAACTTTGTTCAGAATGGCACCGAGCAGTTCCATCTTGAACACGTGCGTAACCAAAAACCACACCAGCACAAACGCCAAAATCCCCACGAAGATGTTGCCTGCGCCCATGTTTTTCATCAACTTGTAAGTGCCAAACATCAGCAGTGCCACCAGCGTAATGTCTATCACATCTTTTATTCCAAAAGCCAATTCCATCGTCGTTATGCCAATTTTCAATCGTCAGATTGAGTAAAAAATTCTGTTAAATGTAGGCGTTTTGCTGCGCCAATGTGTAAATTTTTATTGCTTCCACAGCCGCCTTCACATCGTGCACGCGCAAAATGTGCGCGCCGCCTTGCAACGCCAGCATATTTGCCGCCGTAGTGCCGTTCAACGCCTCGGCCGGCGCGATGCCCAACGGGCGCCACACCATCGATTTGCGCGACAAACCTGCCAAAATGGGTGCGCCAAACGTCCCGAACAGACGCAGTTCGTGCAACAATTGATAGTTTTGCGCCAATGTTTTGCCAAAACCGAATCCTGGGTCGACGATTATCTCCTTGTCGAACCCGAGCGCACGCAACGTCGCTATTTTTTCGGCGAAATAGCGCAGCAACGACGGCAAAAAATCCGCATCGTCGGGCATGGTACGCTGCATATTCGGAAATCCGTAGGCGTGTGTAAGCACATACGGCACCTGCAAGCGCGCCACCGTCGGCAGCAAGTCGGAATCCATGCAGCCGCCCGACACATCGTTCACCAGCGACACGCCAAACTCCACGACGGCACGCTCGGCCACCGAGGCACGAAACGTATCGACCGACAGCAGCACGTCGGGATAGTGCTGCCGAATGACAGCCAACGCCCACGACACACGCCGCCACTCCTCGTCGGTCGTCGGAAAATCGGCTTGCGGCCGCGTAGAACAGCCGCCAACGTCCAAAATAGCCGCCCCACAAGCCACCGCCTCATCGACATGCGCCACAAGCGAAGCCTCGTCGAGCGAACGGCTGGCCGCAAAAAACGAATCGGGCGTGGCATTGATAATAGCCATCGCCACAGGCTGCCGCAAATCGACAGCACAGCCATTCAATACAATAATCGGAGCCTGTTCCACGTTATAAAAATAGCGACTTTTCTGCGTACAAAATTACTGAAAAAATCTTGCCTACAAAAAGTTGCCATCGCTTTTTTGAAAAAATACGAAAAATCGCTTGCTAATTGAAAAAAACAACGTAAATTTGTGGTCGCATTTGCTAAAATGTAATTTCTCATGAAACTAACGACAAAACTCCTCGGCTTTTGCGCCGTCGCCGCAGCCGTTACCGCTTGTGGCTCAAAAAATTCGCTGCCGACCGAATACTCGGAAAAGACCGGCTTCGACTACAACAGCCCCGAAACCGGCTTCTTCGACGTGCATAGCGTTTACGAAGGAAAAATTCCCCCTGGTTGCGTATACATATCGACCATGACCACCGTGAAGGGCGTAAACAGCGACCCCATCTCGGCTCCGAACAACAACGCCAAACGCCGCATCAGCAACAGTGGTTATTTCATGGACGAATACGAAGTTACCAACCTCAACTGGCGCGAATATGTGGCGTGGATAAGCGGCGTGTGGGCACACGAACCACGCAAAATACTGCTGGCCATGCCCGACGAAACCGTTTGGCGCAAAGCGTTGGCATACAACGAACCGTATGTGCGCAACTACTACTCGCACGTGGCCTACGGCTACTACCCTGTGGTGGGCGTAACGTGGAAACAAGCCTGCGACTACTGCCAATGGCGCACCGACCGCATCAACGAACTGCAACTCATCAACGAAGGCATCATTCCGTTCCGTAGCCTGAAAACCATCAACGAAGCCATCAAAAACAACCCCGACTCGCTCTACGCCTACGTGTTCACCACACAAAAAGTGGGCGAATTTATCCGCGGAGTCTATGGCGACAGCACCGCAGTCGACCTCGACGGCGTACTCTACGACGCCGAATTCCGTCTGCCTACCGAAGCCGAATGGGAATATGCGGCCTACGGCATCGAAGCTGTCGACGGCAACATCTACGAAGGTCAATCGTATCCGTGGAAAGGCGAACAGATGCGCGGATTCGACGACAAGAAAACCGCTGGCGAATTTTATGCCAACTTCATGCGCGGCCGCGGCGACCTCATCGGTCAGAACATCAACAACACGCTCACCGTGCCGGTGAACTTTTTCCCGCCCAACGGCTACGGCCTCTACAACATGGCCGGCAACGTGAACGAATGGGTGCTCGACGTTTATCGCGCCACCTCGAACGATGTGGTCGAAGAATACAACTCGTTCCGCGGCAATGTTTACGATAGCGACTCGGCCTACGCCGAATCGTTGCTCGACCGCCTGCCGCCCATGGATCAGGTTACGCGCGACAGCATGCGCAACGTACTCATCAACGAGAAGAAATTTACCGAAGTGGGCGGCGACTACCGCAGTGCACGCGACGGCGACCGGCTCTCGTCGCTGGGCGACTCGGTGCTGCACATCAACGACGAAAACGCTTCGGCACTCGAACGCGCCCACATGATTTCGGACGAAGACCGCATATACAAAGGCGGCTCGTGGCGCGACCGCGCCTACTGGCTGAATCCGGCCAACCGGCGCTACATGAACGAAAACAAATGCACCGACGACATCGGCTTCCGCTGCGCGATGAGTTCGGTGGGCGGCAAAAAACAAAACTGATTTTTGGCCCGACGAACATAAAAAACGGCACGAGGCCACCGCGCTTCCGTGCCGTTTTCTTCTTCCAACAAACAGAAACAAGACCATTGAAAACTATTTGAAAAATCAACAATAACATGAAAGAGATAAAACGCACCGTGATTGCCGATGCACTGAAACGCACCGACTACGACACTGAAATCAACGTGAGAGGCTGGGTACGCACACGTCGTGGCAACAAAAACGTGGGCTTCATCGCCCTCAACGACGGCTCGACGATACACAACATGCAAGTGGTGGTCGACATGGCGAAGTTCGACGACGAACAACTGAAACCCATCACCACAGGCGCAGCCATCAGCGTGAACGGGCGGTTGGCAGCATCGATGGGCAGCGGCCAAAACGTGGAGATACAAGCCGACGAAATTTTGGTGTACGGCACCGCCGACCCCGAAAAATATCCGTTGCAGAAAAAGGGACACACCATGGAATATCTGCGCGAGATAGCGCACCTGCGCCCACGCACCAACACGTTTGGAGCCGTGTTCCGCATACGCCACCACATGGCCATGGCTATACACACATTTTTCCACGAACGCGGATTTTTCTACTTTCACACGCCGCTGATCACTGCGTCGGATTGCGAAGGCGCGGGACAAATGTTCCAAATTACCACCAAAAACCTCTACAATCTGAAAAAGACCGACGACGGTAAAATCGACTACAGCGACGACTTTTTCGGCAAGCAGGCCAGCCTCACCGTTTCGGGACAGTTGGAGGGCGAACTCGCCGCCACGGCGTTGGGCAAAATCTACACGTTCGGCCCCACATTTCGCGCCGAAAACTCGAACACACCGCGCCATCTGGCCGAATTTTGGATGATTGAACCGGAAATCGCCTTCATCGGCCTCGACGAACTGATGGATTTGGAGGAAGAATTCATCAAATACTGCGTACGCTGGGCACTCGAACACTGCGGCGACGACCTCGAATTTCTGAACAAAATGATAGACCACAACCTGATAGAACGCCTAAAAGCGGTTACCGAAACCAAGTTTGTGCGGCTGCCCTACACCGAAGGCATCAAAATACTGGAAGAGGCCGTGGCCAACGGACGCAAATTTGAATATCCCGTGTATTGGGGCTGCGACTTGGCCAGCGAACACGAACGCTTCTTGGTCGAGGAACACTTCAAACGCCCCGTCATCATGACCGACTACCCGAAGGAGATCAAAGCGTTCTACATGAAACAAAACGCCGACGGCAAAACCATACAAGGCACCGACGTACTCTTCCCGCAGATAGGCGAAATCATCGGCGGCAGCGTGCGCGAAGAGAACTACGACCGCCTGATGACCCGCATCGAAGAACTGCACATACCGATGAAAGACATGTGGTGGTACCTCGACACACGGCGTTTCGGCACTGTGCCGCACGCTGGCTTCGGGCTCGGCTTCGAGCGACTAATGCTGTTCGTAACGGGCATGCAAAACATTCGCGACGTGATTCCGTTCCCACGCACGCCAAACAACTGCGAATTCTAAAAAAAAGCGCACTCAGGTGCGCTTTTTTAATGTCAAATTTGGTTCAACTGCCAGATTATGGCATAACTACGATTCTTGTTGCCGCCCTTCGACGCTATATAGCCAAATTGAACCAGTTGCCTCATATAACGTTTGGCAGTTGTCGACGTCAAGCGAAATTGGACGACAACGTCATTGGTCTTTACCGTTTCTTTATCGACCATAAACAGAAGAATATCGACCATTTTCGCCGCAAATTCAGATTTATCGACCATTTTCGCACCTGTAGAGTGTATGTATTGGTCGATATCCGATTGCAGATGACGGCAGTGCAATGCGGTCATACAATCCACAAAAAGGCCGACATTTGCTTGCTCCCGTGTATCAATCAGGGCTTGAATGTACTCCGATTTGTCCTCACTTTGTGATGAAACACTGATTATTCGGTGTTTCTTAGCACAAAAAACGGGCTGCCCAATAGGTGCAACCCGTTTTATAGTGTTTTTGCAAACTGAAACTTTCAGTTTAGTCAAAGTAAAAGTAGTGGTCGGAACCCGCTTCGCAATCGCTTTCCGACTTATCCACTTTTTTCTTGGTGATTTTGATTTTACGGAGATTCTCTTGCTTCATTTCTTTCTTGGCGTAAGAAATTCTAGCATTAATGCAACGCGGTGTGCAATAGTGATATTCCGTTCTCGTATCAGACTGCCAATCTTCTTTGGAATCATTCCAATACTCGTACTTCACCGTTACTTTGTAGCAATAGTTTTTGCTGGTGCAAGAGGTCATGGCAGCAAGCGTGCAAACCACCACGGCGAGAGCAAGTAATACTTTTTTCATGCTTTTTTACTTTACGTCCGCTCCTTATTCGGACTTTTAAGGTTAATAAACAAATGCAAAATTAAGCAGAAAACGGGCAAAAACGGCAGCACGACTCGTTCAGAATAAGCAAAGCGCAGGTTTTTGCACGCAAACAGAAATATCAATACGCAAATTGGCAAAAATGGCTTGCATGCAAAAACATTAAACATGATGAAACACTGCTTATTCGGTGTTTGTTAGCACAAAAAACGGGCTGCCCAATAGGAGCAACCCGTTTTATAGTGTTTTTACAAACTGAAACTTTCGGTTTAGTCTAGTAGTTATAGTAGTAGTAGTCGTCGTTATTCTTCTTCGGATAATTCATCGCTTCGCAATCGCTTTCCGACTTGTCCACTTTTTTCTTGGTGATTTTGATTTTGCGGTAATTGGCACGTTTATACTCTTTTTTCTTCTCGGAAATTTGAACATTGATGCAACGCGGCGTGCAATAGTCGTAGTAAGTGTTTGACTTAGACTGCCAATCTTCTTTGTCAGAATCCCATTTTTCGTACTTCTCCGTTACTTTGTAGCAATAGTTTTTGCTGGTGCAAGAGGTCATGGCAGCAAGCGTGCAAACCACCACGGCGAGAGCAAGTAATACTTTTTTCATGCTTTTTTACTTTACGTCCGCTCCTTATTCGGACTTTTAAGGTTAATAAACAAATGCAAAATTAAGCAGAAAACGAGCAAAAAAGCAGCGCAACTCGTTCAGAATAAGCAAATTGCAGGTTTTTACACACAAACAGAAATATCAATACGCAAGTGGGTAAAAATGGCAGGCAGAAAAACAAAACTATTCGGCATAGCGTGCGCAAAAAGCGTCGTAGCACGAGCGCGAAAAGGCGAGGCAGACACCGCCCGTGCGCAGCGTGCATTGCAGTGTGGCGTATTCTATGCTGTCTATTTGTGCGGCATTCACCACGCAGCCTTTGTTGGCGCGTAGCAGTTCGGGGTGCCAGCCAAGAATCCTATCGGCGGTAACGCCTTGGCGCAACTTGTGGCAATGGCCGTCGCTGGTATGCAAGAACCACGCCTGCGCGGCTTTGTCGTAGTCGAAATAGAGCACGTCGCTCCACGCCACCAACCGAACAGCTTTGGCAGTAAAAACGGCTATGTATGGCGATTTGGGCATAAAAAGTGTGAAAGTGTGAAAGTGTGAAAGTGTGAAAGTGAGAAAGTGAGAAAATGAGAAAATGAGAAAGTGAAAAAGTTTATAAAGTGAAAGGTTGATTGTGGATTTGGTTATTTGTTTATCGAAAAAATTCTTAATTCTTAATTCTCAATATTTAACCCCCTCCGTCGCTGCGCTCCTCGTCCCCCTATCCTCGCTGCGCTCGGCAGAGGGACAGAATTGAATCATTGACTTATTGATTTATTGATTTATTGAATCATTGAATCCTCAATCTGTCAATTTGAAATCCAACAATTCGAAATCTAAAATTGATTAAATAATTGGAAATTAAATAATTAGATAATTAAAAAGTCTTTGCTCTATGTTCTATATTCTTTGTTCTTGAAATTGCGGCTTCGCCGCACCACTCCTCATTCCTCACTCCTCATTTCTAATTATCTCTAACCTCTCACCTATAAACTATAAACTATAAACTCTTGCGACTTGCTACTTGTGTCTTGCTACTAATCATTCAATGATTATTATCCTTCCACATGTGTGATGTCGTCGGGGGCGAGTGTGGCAATGCTGTTTAGGCGCAGAAAGACTTGCGCCGAGGCTACCACGTCTTTTTCGCAATAGACGGCGATGCGGTGCAGGTCGTGCTCGTCGTAATAGACGCTGGCCACTTCGCTGCCGTCGATGTCGTCTTTGGGTGTGGCGATGCCCAGCACGGTGCAGAGCAGTTTGAGCGATGTGTAACTTTTGTAATCGCCGTATTTCCAGAGTTCCATGGTGTCGAGAAACGGCGTTTCCCAAGGTTTGCGCCCTGCCACATCGAGTGCTGGCGGCAGCGGAATGCGGTTTATCAGCATACGCCGGCAGATAAACGGCACGTCGAATTCTTTGATGTTGTGACCGCAGATATAGTGTATGGGTGTGCGCAAAAAGTGCGAAGCCATGGCGGCAAAATCGCGCAAGAGTTGCGCTTCGTCGTCGCTGGCAAACGATTTGGTGCGCATCAGGCGGCGGCCGTTTTCGGTGTGAATGACTCCGACCGAGATGCAGACGATTTTGGCAAATTCGCTGTAGATGCCGCCACCGTTGCGAAAGGCATAATCGGGCGTTGCATCGGGCGCGTAGCGTTCGGGCATGCGGCGGCGCAGGGTTTCAAGCTTTTCGACCCACAACTGCTGCATTTCGGGCGCAAGTTGTTCGAGCGAGGCCGTTTGTGGCACCGTTTCGATGTCGAGAAATAGGATTTTGTCTAACGCTTGCGAGTCGTACATTATTTTTGCGATTTTGCGGTTTTACGATTCTCTTTTTTTACGCCGTTTTCGCGTTCGATGCCGAGTTCTTTGGCTATGTACATGGTCAGCAGGTCGATGGCCACTTGGTTGTTGCCACCTTGCGGCACTATCACGTCGGCATAGCGTTTCGACGGTTCGATGAACTGCTCGTGCATCGGTTTCACAGTGCTTTCGTAGCGTTCCATCACGCGGTCTATCGAGCGTCCGCGCTCCACGATGTCGCGTTTGATGACGCGCATCAGGCGGTCGTCGGCATCGGCATCGACAAAGATTTTCATGTCCATCAGGTCGCGCAATTTTGAGTTTGTCAGCACCAGAATGCCTTCGATGATGACGACTTCGCTCGGTTTCACCAAGATGGTTTCGGCGGCGCGCGTGCAGGTTACATACGAGTAGATGGGCTGTTCGATGCTTTTGCCGGCTTTGAGGTCTTTCACATGCTTTATCAGCAGTTCGAATTCGACCGAATCGGGGTGGTCGAAGTTCATCTCGAGCCGTTCTTCGAGCGGCAGGTTCGATGCGTCGCGGTAGTACGAATCCTGCGGCAGCACCGCCACTTCGCCTTTGGGCAGCTGCTCGATGATTTTGCGCACAACGGTGGTTTTGCCCGAACCTGTGCCGCCTGCAATGCCAATAATCAACATACGTTATTTCGTTTTGTGAGGTTTGTTTTGCAAAGATAGTCAAATTTTGCGAACCGCAAAATTATTTTTGTCCGAAATAGGTGTCGAGCAGTTTTTTGGCAGCCACGAACGACGAGATGCGGTTTTCCTCCAACTGTTGTTTGTAAACTTCGAGCAGCGTTTCGATTTCGGGATTGTGGTAGAAACTGTTTTTCAGCGTTTCATCGATGGTTTCGTACATCCAATACTTGCTTTGGCGGTGGCGTTTTTCGGCAAAATAGCCATTTTCTTTGGTGAATGCGATGTAGTTGCACACCATTTGCCACACCTCGTCCACGCCTATGTGGTGAAAAGCCGAGCAGGTGAGCACCTGCGGGTCCCAGCCCGATTCGGGTTTGGGAAACAGTGCCAACGCATTTTGGAATTGCCGTGCCGCCATCTGCGATTTTTCTTTGTTGTTGCCGTCGCATTTGTTGATGGCGATGCCGTCGGCCATCTCCATGATGCCACGTTTGATGCCTTGCAGTTCGTCGCCGGCGCCCGCCAACTGAATCAGCAGGAAGAAATCGACCATGCTATGCACCGCCGTTTCGCTCTGCCCTACGCCCACCGTTTCGACGAAAACCGTATCGAATCCGGCCGCTTCGCACAGCACGATGGTTTCGCGCGTTTTGCGTGCCACGCCGCCCAGCGAACCAGCCGATGGTGAAGGACGAATAAAGGCAGTTTTGGCGGCCGAGAGTTCTTCCATGCGCGTTTTGTCGCCCAAAATGCTGCCGCGCGACCGTTCGCTGCTCGGGTCGATGGCCAGCACAGCAAGTTTGTGTCCCGACTTCACCAGATCCATGCCCAGCGATTCGACAAACGTGCTTTTGCCTGCGCCCGGCACGCCCGTGATGCCGATGCGCACCGATTTTCCAGCGTGCGGCAGGCAGCGTTCGACCACCTCTTGCGCTTGGCTGTAGTGAGCAGGATTGGTGCTTTCGACAAGCGTTACCGCCTGACTCAAAATCGACACGTCGCCGCGCAGAATGCCCGCCACGAACTCGTCGGTGGTGTATTGCGTGCGCTTCACGCGGTGTTTCATGTAGGGATTGACGATGGGCGGCTGCGCCACGCCCGAATTGACGTTCAATCCAGGAAATTCGCTGTTATTTTCGATGTGATGCGGCATGATTTTCGTTTTTTCGATGGGTTTCTATTTTTTTTCTAAACAACTGTCATTCAACCGTTTGCCACGTTACCACGATGGTTTGCACGGGATTGGTCGGGTCGTTTGTTATCAGTTGCAATGTTTTGACAAACGAGAATGGTTGCAAGTTTGTGGCATCTACTTCGATGCTGATTTTCACCGACTTGCCACTTTTTACGACCGTTTTTTTGGCGATTCCTGCCAAATAATTGCCGCTCGACACGATAGCGCGGATTGCCAGCGGATTCTGCCCAAGATTCGACAGGAGCATGGTTTGCGTCTGTTTTTTGCCGATTTTCACCTGCCCGAAATCCACTTGGTGCGTCTGCAACGAAGCGATGGGCGCAGCGATGCGCTCGGCACGCGACAGGCGGCTGAAATCCTCTCGCAACACGGCTTGCGCACGCACACTGCCTTCGCAGCGGCCATTGACCAGCACGTCTATGTCGTCTGCAGCGAAGCCCCAAGCGGGACTTTTGTCCGACAGATAGCGAAACGTAATCTGCTGGTGGCTGTCGGCTTCGATGGCGGTGGGCGCGTCGCACTGTATGTAATCGGGCAAGGCGAGCGCGAAACGCACCGGCTCGGCCGACACATTGACGATTTCTATCGTGCGTTCGGCGGTTTCACCCTTATTTATGGTGTCGAACGCCACCGTCGCGGCACGGAAATAGAGCGCGCCAAAATGGTACGGATATTGGTTCTCGAGCGTTTCGGCACGCGGCACAACCAGCCCGAAGATGTCGAGCGTTTCGGTGATGTTGCCGCTCTCGCTGGCAATGACCACGCGCACGCCTTTCTGGAAACGTCCGGGGCGGTCGGTCGGGTCGAACGTTACTCTGACTACGCCCGAATCCTGCGGTTGCACGGCTGTGCGTGTCCATTCGGGTGTGGTGCAGCCGCACGAGGCCGTTACGCTCTGCACGGTGAATGGCGCGGTGCCCGTGTTCACAAAGCGAAAATTGTGCGACACACTGCCGCCCTCTTCACGAATGGTGCCAAAGTCGAACTCCGTCGCGTCGAATTGCAAATCGACCTTTTGCTGCGCCTGCGCCACGGCGGCTGTCAGCAGTAGTATCAGTGCAAAGGTTTTGTTTTTCATTAAAGGTATCGTTGAAAAGTTTCTCGTGCTTCGCACGGTTTGATATTATTTGAAGATTTGAAAATTTGAAGATTGGCGCGCTTCGCGCATATAGTGTGAAAGTATGAAAGTGAAAAAGTTTATAAAGTCTATAAAGTCTATAAAGTTTCTGGGGATTTGGGGATTTGGTTATTTGGTTGATTGGATAATTGGATATTTGTCTTGCGACTTGATACTTGTGTCTTGCTACTGTGAATTCGTGGATTTGATGATTTGATTATCTGGTTGCACGGGATTTGCAATCCCGTGCTTTTTTATGTGCGGATTTGCAATCCGCAACGGGCGCAATTGATGCGCCCCTACAAATTAAATTACTGAATTATTGATTTATTGAATCATCGAATTTTCGTCTTGCTACTTGCGACTCATATTTTGCTACTAATTCAATTGTCTTTGCTCTTTGTTCTTTATTCTCTCACCTATAACCTCTAACCTCTAACCTTGTGTCTTGCTACTCAATTTGAAATCGCCGCATCGCTTACAAAGAAAAAGGGGGAAGAAGCGTTGTAAACGGCCTCTCTCCCCTAACGTGTGGCTAACGTGTAGCCGCTCAAAAATGTGCGCCGTGTGCGAACGACCTTATTCGGCAGGTTGTTCTACGGGTTTCGGCGTTACTTGACCTTTAATGTAAAGGATTTCGGTGTAGTCTTCGGTGCCATTGCTGAGGACGACCGTAATCGATTTTGTGAACGAGCCAGGGCGCGTCGAAGCGACATATTTCACTTTGATTTCGCCCGTAGCGTTCGGTGCAACGGGTTCGTGGCTGTAACTCGGTGTGGTGCAACCGCACGAAGCCTTTACGCTTTTCAGCGTGATGGGCGAAGCGTATTGGTTTACAAACGTGAAGGTGGTGTATATGTCGCCGTCTTCTTGTTTCACCGTGCCGAAATCGTGCGTACGCTCGTTAAATTCAACGATTTTGTTTTCTTGCGCCGTGGCTGCTATGGCTACGAACAGCATTGCGAATAGTGCAATTTTTTTCATGATGATGATTTTTATGAATGTGAAACGTTTTTCTGTTTTAACGATGCAAAATTACTCTTTTTTCGATTATGATGTGCTTGTTTGGGGCGTTTTTATTTTTCCAACGGCAAATTTTGTGCCATTTTTATGCGTTTGATGTAGTATTGCCACAAAATCGACCCGCGAAACTGCCCTGCGTGGTGTTGTGCGGTGGTCAGTTGCAGATTTTGCTTGCGGTCGGCAGCGAAAGCGGATTGCATCTGTCGGCTATCGCGCAAGGCACGCACCACGGCGCAGGCGTTTTTGACTTTTCCCTGCAACAACAGATGTGCGGCGGCGGCAAGGTCGAGCCAGAAGCGCACCGCCAAAATGTGCTTGGCATCGGGCGCATTTTTGTATATCATCAGAGCGTTGTTGCGGAAGTTGAGGTAGGTTTTCAGCGGGCTTTCCTTGTTCAGGGTTTTGGCGCCGATGTGATAGACCACGCTTTGTGGCACGCAAGCGATGCGATAGCCGCGCGCATTCAGTCGCCAGCAGAGGTCGATCTCCTCCATATGGGCAAAAAAGCGACCGTCGAGGCCGCCCACCTCGCGAAATTTGTCGGCACGCAGGCACAGACACGCGCCCGTAGCCCAAAAAATGTCGGCCGTGCTGTCGTACTGACCGTGGTCGTTTTCGACGGTGCCAAGTATGCGCCCGCGACAAAACGGATAGCCCAAGCGATCGATATAGCCGCCGCATGCGCCAGCATATTCGAATTGCGAGCGATGCGCATAACTCAGCAATTTCGGCTGGCACGCCGCCGCATCGGGATTTTCGTCGAGAAAGCGCACGAGTGGCGAGAGCCACTGTTCGGTTACCTCCACATCGCTGTTGAGCAGCACGAAATAGTCGGCATCGAGTTGTGCCAAGGCGCGGTTGTAGCCTTCGGCGAAGCCAAAATTTTCGGGCAATTCCAGCAAGCGGACGTGCGGAAAATCGTGTTTGAGCAGCGCGATCGAGCCATCGGTCGAGGCATTATCGGCCACAACCACTTCGGCTTCGGGCGAATAGGCGACCACTTTCGGCAGAAGTTCGCGCAAGAGCGATTCGCCGTTGTAATTCAGTATGATGACACTGGTTTTCATGCCTGCGCAGGTCGCTGATGTTTCCAACGTTTGTGCGACCAAAGCCAATAGGCGGGATCTTCCAAGATGTTTTGTTCCACGCGGCGGGCGTAGATTTCGACCAATTCGTTGGGTGCGGTATCTTTGGGTTGGTCGCAGAGCGGCTCCAATCGGCCGACGTAGCGGCCACGTCCTACACGCTGCATGTGCAGAAACACCACGGGTTCGTTGTGCTTGCGTGCAATGGTCTCCCAACCCGAAAGAAATGGCGTATCTTGGTTGAGAAATTGAGTCCAATAGTGCGCATTGCCCAGCGACGGCGTTTGGTCGGCAATGAATGCGATGACAAATGGTCTGCCCATTTTCCGCAGTTCCACGATGCCACGCAGCACCTGTTTGCGCGAGTAGCAATGTGTGCCGTAGAGCGAGCGCAAGCGAATGTAAAATTCGTCGAGAGCGCGATTGTGCAGCGTTTTGTAGAGCGTCGCCACATTGAGTTCCGACAGATGAATGGGGAGCGAGCATATCCACTCCCAATTGCCGTAATGGCCGAACACCGCGTAGATGTTGCGCCCTTCGCGTGCATAATTTTCGAGCAGTTCCGTATTTTCGAACTGCATGTGTTTGGCGATTTCGCGGGGCGACATGTGCAACATGCGCAACGCCTCGAAAAGGCTGTCGCACAGATAGCGGTAGAAGCGGCGTTCGATGGTGCGGCGTTCATGTTCGCTCTTCTCGGGGAAAGCGCGGCGCAGGTTTTTGCGCGTTACCTTCACGCGGTAGCGAAACACGCGGTAAACCAGCAGATAGGTGATATCCGAGAAGAGATAAAGCACGCGCAAGGGCGGCAGAGAGAGCGTCCAAAGCAGTGCATAGAGTATGCCAAATCCGATTTTTTTCATTATTCTTCGGTGTAGATGCCGATTTTTTTGCCGTATTCGAACTCGCCGTCGAGAATTTCCTGCATGTCGTCCTCGGACATGTGTGTCAGGTTTTCCCTGCGCATCATGCTCCAGATGTAGTTGTGCATGTCGTCTTCGGCAATGGTGGCGTCGCTATCGGCGGTGTCGTCGAGCAGGTCGTTTTTGTCGTAATAGTCGCAAATGAGGTCGAGCACGTACTGCACGTCGTCGTCGGTGATTCGGGCGCGTGTTTCGGGCGCGAGCCGGTTCAAGATGAAGCGAATGGCTTCGCTATCGTCGAAATCGAAAGGTTCTTCCATAGTAGTGTGAAAGTGTGAAAGTGTGAAAGTGTGAAAGTGTGAAAGTGTGAAAGTGTGAAAGTATGAAAGTGTGAAAGTGTGAAAGTGTGAAAGTGTGAAAGTATGAAAGTGTGAAAGTGTGA
>CAVKQB010000023.1:0-29348 GCA_963658575.1 Leyella stercorea
CTCTGCCGAGCGCAGCGAGGATAGGGGGACGAGGAGCGAAGCGACGGAGGGGGTTTATACCAATTAAGAATGAATAATTAAGAATGAACAATACCAACAAATTCCCAAATCCACAAATCTCCAAATCCGCAACAACGAACAACAACGACCCCAACGGACGCGGCACGCCACGTCCCTACAAATTAAATCATTGAATGATTGACTTATTGAATCATTGAATTTCGAATTAAACCAAAATTTCAGATTTCAAATTTCAAATTAAACCAAATAACCAAATCTCCAAATAACCAAATCCCCCAAAACTTTCCACTTTATAGACTTTTCACTTTATAAACTTTCACACTTTCTCACTTTCTCACTTTCTCACTTTCAAACTTTCACACTCACTCAATGCGCTTCGAGCCAGTTTTGTCCAGTGCCGATATCGACTTTGAGCGGCACGCACAGCGGGTACGCACCCTCCATCTCTTGGCGCACGAGCGTCTGCACGCGCTCTAGCTCGTCCAGCGGCACGTTGAAGTTTAGTTCGTCGTGCACCTGCAGTATCATCTGCGTTTTTAGCCCTTCGCGCTCCAGCCGTTCGTCGATGCGCACCATCGCTATCTTGATGATGTCGGCGGCGGTGCCTTGTATGGGCGCGTTCACGGCGTTGCGTTCGGCAAATGCGCGCACGGTGGCGTTGTGCGAGGCGATGTCGGGCAGGTAGCGTTTGCGGTGGAGCAACGTCTCTACAAAACCATTTTTGCGTGCTGTGGCTATGGCCTCGTCGATGTAGGTGCGCACGTCGGGGAAGGTAGCGAAGTAACTGTCTATCAGTTCTTTGGCTTCGCTGCGCGCGATGCCGAGCCGTTCGGCCAGTCCGAATGCCGAGATGCCGTAGATGATGCCGAAATTGGCCGTTTTTGCTTTGCGGCGCATCTCCGGAGTTACCGATTCTATCGGCACTTTGTAGATGTTGGCGGCAGTGGCGGCGTGTATGTCGTGGTCGTTTTCGAAGGCGGCTATCATGCGTTTGTCGCCGCTCAGGTGCGCCATGATGCGCAGTTCCACTTGCGAGTAGTCGGCACTCAGGAATGTGCAGCCGCTTTCGGCGATGAATGCGCGCCGAATCTCCTTGCCCTGCTCGTCGCGTATGGGTATGTTTTGCAGGTTGGGGTTGCTCGAACTGAGCCGTCCTGTGGCGGTAACTGTTTGGTTGAACGAGGTGTGCACTTTGCCCGTCGTCGGGTTGATGAGTGCGGGCAGCGCGTCGATGTAGGTCGAAAGCAGTTTTTTTAGCCCGCGATAGTCGAGAATCTTCGCTACAATCGGGTGTTTCGAGCGCAGCGATTCGAGCGTTTCTTCGTCGGTAACGTATTGTCCGGTTTTCGTTTTCTTGGCTTTTTCGGCAATTTTCAGGCGGTCGAACAGCAACTCGCCCACCTGTTTCGGCGAGCCGACGTTGATGTCGTAGCCGGCCATCTGCTTGATTTCGCGCTCTATTTTTGCTAGCGCGGCGGTCATCGTTTGCGACGACTGTGCCAATGCAAAATCGTCGATTAAAACGCCGTTTTTCTCCATTTTTGCCAACACGCGCACCAGCGGCATTTCGATGTCGTAGAAGAGATGTTCGAGGCTGTTTTCTTCGATTTTTTGCATCAAAATGTCGTGCAGTTGCAGGGTGATGTCGGCATCTTCGGCGGCATATTCCGCGATTTTATCGAGCGAAACGCGATCCATCGTCAGTTGGCTTTTGCCTTTGGCTCCTATCAACTCTTCGATGTGAATGGTGCGGTAGTTCAACATGGTTTCGGCCATGTAGTCCATGCCGTGGCGCAGTTCGGGATTGAGCAGATAGTGCGCCACCATCGTGTCGAACAGACGGCCTTGCACCGTTGTGCCGTAGCGGTCGAGCACGAGCAGGTCGAATTTGATGTTTTGCCCGATTTTATCGCTATTTTTCGACTCGAAAACGGGACGAAACCGATCGACAATTTTTTGCGCTTCGGTGCGATTTTGCGGCACTGGCACATAGAACGCTTCGTGCGCTTGCACGGCAAACGACATGCCTACCAATTCCGCTTTGAACACATCGACCGAGGTGGTTTCGGTATCGAAACAGAAGGCTTTTTGGCGCGATAAAATATCGATTAAATCGGCGATTTCGGCATCTGTCTGCACAATTTTGTAGGTGTGAGCGACGGTGGCCGCCGAATCGAAATGGAGCGTTGTGGTCGTTGTTGGTTGCACGTCGTTTTGCGCGGTTTCATCGGCAAAAAGTGAACTTTGCATCGCCTGTTTCGCCGCTTTTTGCGATTGTTCGGGCGCATTGCCGAGCAGTCGGTTCAGGTGCGACCGAAATTCGAGTTCGGTGAAGAGTTCCACGAGCGCATCGTGGTCGGGCGCGTGCCGCAGCAGGCGTTCTTCGTCGAAATCTATCGGCACGTCGGTTTTGATGGTTGCCAAAAAGCGCGAAAACTCGATTTGTTCGCGGTTTTCTTCGATTTTCGTTTTCAATGCGCCTTTCAGTTGGTCGGTGTTTTGCAGCAGGCGGTCGATGTTGCCGAAGTCGGTCAGCAGTTTCACGGCCGTTTTCTCGCCCACACCCGGGCAGCCGGGGATATTGTCGCTCGCATCGCCCATCAGGCCGAGCAGATCGACGACTTGCGCCACGTTTTGCAGTCCCCATTTGGCCAGCACTTCGGGTATGCCGAGCGTGTCGAAGCCTGCGCTGCCGAATTTCGGTTTGTAGATGAACGTATGCTCCGAAACCAGTTGCCCGTAGTCCTTGTCGGGGGTCATCATGTAGGTGTCGAAGCCCATTTTTTCGGCTTTTTTCGCCAATGTGCCGATGACATCGTCGGCTTCGAAACCAGCCACTTGCAGCACGGGAATGCGGTAGGCTTCTACCAATTTTTTGATGATTGGCACCGATTGGCGGATAACTTCGGGTGTCTCTTGGCGTTGTGCCTTGTATTTTTCGTAGGCTTCGTGGCGGAAGGTCGGCCCCGACGGGTCGAAACAGACGGCGATATGCGTCGGATTTTCGCGCGTCAGCACATCTTGCAGCGTGTTCAAAAAACCGAAAATGGCCGATGTATTCAGCCCTTTCGAGTTGATGCGCGGAATTTTCATGAATGCGTAGTAGGCGCGGTAGATGAGCGCGTAGGCATCGAGCAGAAATAGGCGTTTCATGTTTTAGTTTGGAATAAGAGCAAAGAGAAAAGGCGTTGTGTTACTGCATGTTCATAATTTTCAGCGGCACAAAAGCCTTCCCCCAAAAATGGGGGAAGGATAAGGAAGCGATTGTCGAAGACAACGTGGCAACTATGGCTTTCGCAATCTTCAATTTTCGGAAATTTCTAATCGATATGCGTGATTAAATCGGACGGATTGGCCTCTTCGGCGGTCTCTTCGGCCGACAAATTGCGGTAGATGACAGCATCGCAACCGAGGCTCCAAACAACCACAATCAGTTGGAATACGACCGAAAGCAACATATACCACACGCTCTCTGTTGCATAGGGACAGGCCACAGAGATGCACGAGAACAGCAGCGGCACGATGGCAAGCACAAACGACACACCGAAAATGCGCCATTTGTAGCCGTAGGTCAGCTGGTTGCTCTTGAGCAACGCTTCGGTGGGCGACAAACGCTTGTCGATGAGCAGATAGATGGCCAGCGACCACGCAATGCCAACAACGAACGCCGGCACTACAAGGAACAGCAACAGCGGAATCATGGCCATGTAGATGAATACGACCAGCAGAAAAAATTCGCCCATCAAGTGACGGTATTTCGACTCGAAAATGAAGAGCGGCGAGATGGTTTTGCCTTGCGCCAACGCCACAGGAATGGAGCAAATGGCAATGGTCGTTCCTACGTTGATGTAGGGCACCCAAATGGTGAGTATCCACAAGGCAACGGCGCAAATGATGGACAGCGCATTTTTTAGGCCGATTTGGAATCCTTCGCCCAAAACGCCTGAAAAGGTGATTTTGTTTTTCATAAACGTAACATTTTTGAAGTTAATAAATAGGGTTAATAGAGTTTTTCAGTGCTAAATGGGCAAACCTGCAGCGCAGGCAGTTGCGCGTGTCGCAGTAGGCGCGCTTCAGTTGCACGATGGCTTGCGTGTCGGCTGCCGATTGTGCCGCGATGCCTGCCGCACCAAATTCGTCGACAATGTGGTTGCGCTCGGCCGGCAGTGTGCTCAGCAGGTCGATGGCGCGCTGCACAAGCCGTTCGTCGGTGTGCGACTTGCCGTAGCAAAACAGAAACGGTGCCACGGTGTTTGTCAGCAAAATGTCGATGGATTGGGCAGAAAGTCGTTTGGCTCGGCTGGCCGATGTTACGCCAAACCGATAGTGCGTGCGCCAATAGTCCGTCGCTTCGCAGGCAAAAAGTCCGCGCAGCGTTGCGTAGTCGTCGGTGTCGATGATTTGCGAAAAAAGCCGGTGCGATTTGAACGCCAGATTGCCCAATTGCGACAAGCGAATGGTGGGGAAATTGGCAGGGCGCAGCCGCAGAAATTTCCACAGCGACGCATCGATGGGCTTCAGCCCGAATTTCGCCTTCAAAAAATGGTACTCGCGTTGCAGCATGGCCTGATAGTCGTCGTGCGGTTCGCCATCGAGCAAGCCAGCCTGACCAAAGAGCAGTGCCTCTATTTGCGTGGCGTTGTTGCGGTGCTTGCCTATGACCGCCAGCGGCAGCGATTTGGCCGTCAGTTCGCACGCTAAGGCGTTGGTCGAAAAGCCAAAATTACGTGCCAGCACAATGTAGAACGCTTCGTCCCAATCGTTGGTAGTTTGCTGCAACAGTGCCTCGATGGCGTGCGTTTTCTGTTCGAGCCGCTCCACCAAAAGCCGGTCGAGCCAAGCGGTTCTCTCGGCTTCCGATGCCTGTTTCAGGCTGTCGGCGCAGCGCACGCGCCGCGGGTCGGAGGTCAACCGTTCGTACGATTCGAGCAGTTCGGGCGCAAACTTCAGCACCAATTGCGGGATTGGTTGCCCGTCGGCGCGCACAATCGCTTTGTCGGCCTCGCACACTACGTGCAGCACTACCGAATTGTAGGCGTGGTCGGTGGTGTGGCCATGGCGCAGCCAATCGCTCGCGCGACGGTGAAACTCCACATTGCCTGCCCACAGGGTGTCGCCTATTTTCACTTTGGCGTTGAACACGTCGGGGCCAGCATCGGTATTGCGTTGTCCCGTGTCGATTATCTCGACGGGTTGTCCGTCGGTAGTCGTCTGCACGGGCGCAAAGTAGCGGCCAAACCACACATATTGCAAAAATTGTTCGTTAGGCATCGCCTCGTCGGTGAATCATTTTTGCAAAGATAGCAAATCTTTTGTTAGTGTGAAAGCAATTTAGGCGTTTGGCGCGAAAATTTGTTGCGGTGCGGATTTGCTTGTGTCGCTTACGGCCAAAAATGAACCTGCGTTCATCTTCGGTTTTGCCCGATCACACCCGTTTGATCACCTTGCAAGGATTTCCCACAGCGATGCAGTTGTCGGGAATGTCGTGCACGACCACCGAGCCTGCGCCTATGGTGCAATTGTTGCCGATGGTAACGCCCGGCAAGATGGTGGTGGAGCCGCCAATCCAGCAGTTGCGCCCGATGGTTACGGGTTTTGCCCACTCTTGGCGCGTGTTGCGCTCGTCGGGGTTGGTGCTGTGGCAGGCGGTGTAGATGCTCACGTTTGGTCCGATGAACGCATTGTCGCCAATGCGCACGTCGGCTTCGTCGAGCACGGTGAAGCGAAAATTGATGAACGTGCGGTGTCCCAAGTGTATGTTGCTGCCGTAGTCGCACAGGAACGGTTGCAGTATGGTGCAGTCGTCGTGGAACGTGCCGAGCAGTTGCTGTAAAATTTGCCGCAGCGCATCGGTTTGGTTGGGAGGCGTGTTGTTGAAACGCCACAACGTCTCTTTGCATGCTCTGATTTCGCAAAGCAATTCTGGGTCGCAGGCATCGTACACCTGTCCAGCGAGCATTTTCTCTTTTTCGGTCATTTTTCGTGAATTTTTTTGTAAAAATAGCGTATTTGCTGGGCGCAAAGGTAGTGCAAAATGTCGAAAATGCATCGTCGTTGTTCGTTTATTTTGATAAATCAATAAAAAAATATCGAAAAACAATAAAAAAGTTTTGCCGTTTCAAAAATTATGGTTTACTTTGCAGTCGAAAAAATAGATTGACCGCAATGAAACGTGTGCGAATTTTGTGTTCTCTGCTGCTGATAAGCCTTTTCATCGGCATTTTTCAGGAGACGGCGTTGTCGTTTGTGCAGGGGTTCACGTTGGGTTCTAGCATTGGCGACTACGCCATAGAGTCGGGCTTGGACGAGAATACGTTCGCCATGCTCGATGTGCGCCAGAAACATGCGCAAGTGGCACCCACGCAACTCAACCAGAAGGACGGCGCGCCCGTGGCCGTGGTGCCGTCGAGCGTGTCGGTGTCGGTATTCTATCCGCAGGGCGAAGTCCCCAAATCGCTGCTCGAAAAGTCGGTCGAAATTTTTGGCACTGCGCTGAATTTCGTTGCCATCGGCGTGTTTGTCTATCTGTTGGTGCTGATTGCCAAAATCATACTCTCGTTCCGCCGCGGACACTTTTTCGACGATCGCAACATTCGCCGCATCAACATCATCGGCATCGGATTTTTGGCACTTGGCGCGATGAACACGCTCTGGTCGGCGTCGAACGTCTATCTGGCGAAGCAGGCGGTGGCACTGGTCGACTACGAGTTTTCGTATGCCAAGGTGGTCGATTGGGACTACATCGTCATCGGCTTCGTCATTTTGGTGATGAACGAGGTGCTACGCTTGGCCATCAACATGAAGCGCGAGCAGGATTTGACCATCTGAAAAAACGGAGAGCAGAACTATGCCGATAATTGTGAATTTGGACGTGATGATGGCAAAGCGCAAAATGTCGCTCAACGAACTGTCGGACAAAGTGGACGTAACGCCAGCCAATCTGTCGATACTGAAAACGGGCAAAGCCAAAGCCATTCGTTTCAGCACGCTCGATGCCGTGTGCCGCGCACTCAAATGCCAGCCGGGCGACATTCTGGAGTTTGCCGAGGGCGACGACGACTGACGAACACTACAAAACAGAATAAAAACAATCAAAAAAAACTAAAAAACGTTATCCTATGAAAAAGAGATTTTTGACGCTCGTGGTGGCAGCGACCGCCCTTTGCGCAGCAACTTTTGCGCAGCAAGCACCGAGCAAAGGTTTCACGCAGTACACGTTGCCCAACGGCCTGACGGTGTATCTGTGGGAAGATCACGACCAACCCGATGTGCACGGACGCGTAGTTTGCCGCGCTGGCGCCATCGACGAACCCGAAGCCTACACAGGCCTGGCGCACTACCTCGAACACATGCTGTTCAAAGGCACCGATCAGATAGGCGCGCTCGATTGGGAGAAAGAAAAACCGCTCTACGAAGAGATTATCCGCCTCTACGACGAACTGTCGCAAGTGCCGATGAACGACGAGAAAAAACGCGACGAACTGACCAAGAAAATCAACGAAGTGTCGATGCAGGCGGCGCAATACGGTGCCACCGACGATTTCTCGAACCTCATCGAAGGTATGGGCGGCGAAGGCCTAAATGCCTTCACAAGTTACGACCTGACGGCCTATTTCAATAATTTCCCCGCCTTCCAGATGGAAAAATGGCTCGAAATCAATTCGGAACGTCTGCGCAACCCGATTTTCCGCTCGTTCCAAGCCGAATTGGAAAACGTGTTCGAGGAGTACAACATGTATCAGGACTACAACGACACGCACGTCAGCGAGTTCATGATGGAGAACCTCTACAAAGGACACCCCTACGAGCGCGATGTCATCGGTAAGGCCGAACATCTGAAAAATCCGAGCCTCACGCCGCTCATCGACTTCTTCCACACGTGGTACGTGCCGAACAACATGTGCCTGTTGCTGGTCGGCAATTTCGACACCGAAACGGTGAAACCGCTCATCGAAAAATACTTCGGCCGTCTGGAACCGAAACAGTTGCCCGAACGCGGCAAATACACCGCCACCGACTTCTCGGACAACCCGAAAGTGTCGAAAAAACTTGGCTACTATCCCGAAATCATCTGGGGTTACAACGGCGTGAAAAAAGGCGATAAAGATGAACTCATCATCGACTTCACCTTGGCACTGCTCAACAACGGCCACAACACCGGTCTGTTCGACAAGTTGATGCTCGACGGCGACATCATGGCTGCCTACGCACAAAGCGACGCACGCCGCGACCTCGGCCGCATCATGCTCATCGGCATTCCCTACTTCGATGTGGCACAAAACCGCTACGAATCGAACGCCGCCACCGAAAAAATAATGATGAAAGAGATCGACAAACTGAAAAACGGCGAATTCGAAGATTGGCTCTTCCAATCGGTGAAAGAACAACTGCTGCAGCAAACCACACTGATGTTCGAAGAATCGGACAACAAAGTGAGCCTGCTCACCTACGCTTTTGCCTACAACGAACCCGTCGAAAACTATTTCACGCTGGCCGACCGCATCAACGCCATCACACGCGACGATGTGCAACGCTGCGCCCAAAAATATCTGTCGGGCAACCACATCACCATCGCCATCGAAGAGGGTACGCCCAAAAAGAACAAACTGAAAAAACCCGACATCAAACCGCTCGACCCGCCCAAGGCAAACGTAACCGCCTACGACGAGAAGATCAAAGCCATGCCCATCGGCGAGGTGAAAGAGGAATACAACAACTTTGCCGACGTAACGAAAGTGAAACTCTACGACGACGTTACACTCTTCTGCACCGACAACAAAGAAAACGACGTATTCACACTGACGCTCAAATATGGTGTTGGCACCGACAAGATGCCGAAACTCGCCTACGCCACCGAACTGATGAACAGCGCAGGTGCCATGCCAAACACCGACGCACAGAGCCTGCGCCGCCAATTTAGCGAACTCGGTGCCTCGTGCACCTATGCCGTAAACGACGGCTACTTCTACATCATGCTCACGGGCGACGAGA
Organism: Leyella stercorea; assembly: GCA_963658575.1. Taxonomy (GTDB): domain Bacteria; phylum Bacteroidota; class Bacteroidia; order Bacteroidales; family Paludibacteraceae; genus W0P28-013. Next base: position 9,013 of record CAVKQB010000023.1, read on the forward strand.
AAAATCTGGCCGAAATCTGCAAACTGATGACACGCCAAACGCTCTTCCCAAAACTCGATAACAAACAACTCGAAAGCGTTATCGGTAACGTCATCAGCAGCCGCTACAGCGAAAAGAAAAACCCAAGCGTTGTCTCGTCGGCTCTGATGGAATATGTGCTCTACAAAGACAAATCGCACTACATCAACCGCATCGACGTGGAAGATATGTACAACGTGTCGGTTACCGACGATGGCGATGTATCGGTCAACTACCTGATAACCATCGGCGACCTCACCAAGAGCATCATCGATGCAACGAACTACGAACTCGAAATACACTTTGTAGGCAAAACGCCGGCCGCCGAAGCCGCCGAGATTTTCAAAGGCAACCTGCCGCTCAAAGAGGGCTTGACCAAGAGCGAATCGCCCGTGATACGCGACCGCGCCGAATACGACAAACAGACGATATTCTTCCTGCCCAACGCCGATATGCAACAGGCAAAAGTCTATTTCTATGTCGACGGACAGCCCTACGACATTGCCGACGATGTCGATTACGAAGCCTTCAACCAGTACTTCAGCGGCGGATTCAGCGGACTTGTGATGAACGAAATCCGCGAGAAACGCTCGATGGCCTACACCGCCTATGGCTACATGGCCACGCCCGAACGGCAAGGCAAAAAGAGTTACCTGATTGGCTACGTCGGAACGCAAGGCGACAAAGTGGCCGATGCCATCGATGTATATCTCGACCTGCTCACGAATATGCCGCTCTATCCCGAACGTCTGGAAAACATCAAAACCTATTTGCGCCAATCGTCGCTCACCGACAAACCGTCGTTCCGCTCGAAGAGTTTCACATTCGACTATTGGCAGAAACTTGGCTACACCGACGACCCCGCCAAAGTGAATATGCCGAAAATCGATACGCTGCAATTTGAACAAATCAGCGCGTTCTACGACAAATTCATCAAAGGCAAACCGATTGTGGTAGTCATCACCGGCGACCCCAAAACCATCGACCTGAAAGCCATTCAGTCGAAATGGGGCAAAGTAACCAAACTGAACACCTCGCGGCTGTTCAAGGGTGGGTTCTAACCGACTGAAAATCAAAACATTGTAGAGACGCAGTTTCGACTGCGCCTCTGCGTGTTTTCTTGATAATTCGCATTTCTCACACTTTGAAATCTGAAATTCTCTGTTATGGAAAAAACTCTCGTAATCATCAAGCCAGGCGCGGTGCAACGCGAACTCGTTGGCGAAATCATCGCACGTTTCGAGCGTAAAGGCCTGCAACTGCAAGGCTTGAAAATGATTCAACTCGACGACAAAATTTTGGCCGAACACTACGCGCACCTCACCGACAAACCGTTTTTCCCGACCATTTGCGCCTCGATGAAGGCCTCGCCCGTGATTGTCTGCTGCTGGGCGGGCGTCGATGCCGTGCAAGTGGTGCGCAGCATGACGGGCGTTACCAACGCACGCAATGCGCAGCCGGGCACCATTCGTGGCGATTTCGGCATGAGTATGCAGGAAAACATTATCCACACGAGCGATTCGGTAGAAAATGCCGCCATCGAACTGGCACGCTTTTTCAAACCCGAAGAGATGTTCGACTACGCCAAGGCGACACACGCATTCGTCTATTCAAACAGCGAAAAGTGATGCGATTGAAACTGTTGCTACTGGTCGGCGCGCTGGCGTGGATACCGACCTTTTTTCTGCGTGCGCAGACGGAGCCGCCCGCTGCACTTTCGGCCGACGACTTGGGCGACATCGACGCGCTGAAGGATACCACCGACACGGTCGAGGCTTTTGCCGTCGATTCGTCGTATCTCTACAGCAATCCCGCCGCCGAATTGTATCGCTTTTCGTGGACATCGCAGCGCATCAATCCGTATGGCGTGAAAATCGACAGTATTCCCGATTCGACGGAGATTGATGTCAGTGGCTTCGTCTATCCCACGGCCAGCAACCGCATCACGTCGTCGTTTGGCATGCGCCGCTACCGTTGGCACTATGGCACCGACATCGGCATCAACATCGGCGACACCATTGTTGCTTCGTTTGGCGGCTGCGTGCGCATCATCGACTACGAACCGAAGGGCTATGGTCATTATGTGGTTATTCGCCACGACAACGGTTTGGAAACGGTCTATGCGCACCTGTCGCGCGTGCTTTGCTACCTCGATCAGGAGGTGGAGGCGGGGCAGCCCATCGCTTTGGGCGGCAATACGGGACGCTCCACAGGGCCGCATCTGCACTACGAAATACGCTTCTTGGGCAACGCCTTCAACACCACCAAACTCATCGACTACGAAAGCCGTTCGGTGAAACAAAATCCGTACATTATCACGCTGGCCGATACCTACAGCCACAACGCTGCGCTGAAAGAACTTGCCAAAGCCAAATATCACAAAGTGCGGGCTGGCGACACGCTGTCGGGCATCGCGCGGCGTTACGGCACGACGGTGTCGAAACTTTGTCAACTGAACCGCATCAGTTCCAAAAAAATCCTACGCATCGGACAATCCATTCGATACAGATGAACATTTAGTTTGAAAGTTAATTAGTAGTGAGAAATGAGTAGCGAGTAATGAGGAGTTAGGAATTAGGAAGGAGGAATTGTTGGGCGAAATTCTGTCCCTCTGCCGAGCGCAGCGACGGAGGGGGTTGAAACTAATTAAGAATTAAGAATTTTTTCGGTAAGCGAGAGCAGAGTCAAGCTTGTTTGAACTCTGCCGAGCGGAGAAAAAATGCGCGCAGCGAATTAACAATGAATAATAATCAACTGATCAACCAATCAACCGATCAACCAAAATTTTCAAATAACCAAATCTGCAAATTCACAAATAACTTTCCACTTTACAAACTTTATAAACTCTTCCATGAAATACGATCTTGCAATTATTGGTGGCGGTCCGGCGGGCTATACGGCTGCCGAACGCGCTTCGGAAGGCGGCTTAAACGTCGTGCTTTTCGAAAAAAATGCGCTTGGCGGCGTCTGTCTCAACGAAGGCTGCATTCCCACAAAAACGCTGCTCTATAGCGCAAAACTCTACCAAAATGCGCAACATGTTGCAAAATACGGCATCTCGACCGAAAATGTGGCGTTCGACTATGCCAAAATCTGCGCGCGCAAAGCGAAAGTCGTTCGTAAATTGGCGGCCGGCATTCGCGCCAAACTGCAAAACGTAACGGTTGTGCAGGGCGAGGCAACCCTAAAAAATGCCGATGAAACCGTGCAAATCGTATGCAACGACACCCTATTCGAAGCGGCGAAAGTGTTGCTTTGCACGGGCTCCGAAACCACCATTCCGCCCATCGCAGGAGTAGAAAACGGCGGCTTTTGGACGAGCCGCGAGGCGTTGCAGGCGACCGAAATTCCCGAAAGCATCGTCATTATTGGCGGCGGTGTCATCGGATTGGAGTTTGCTGGACTCTTTTCGGCGTTTGGCAGCCGCGTGTCGGTGGTGGAGATGGCCGCCGAAATTTTGCCCGGTATCGACGGCGAAATTGCTGCTCTGTTGCGTGCCGAATACGCCAAACGCGGTGTCGATTTTCGCTTGGGCGCAAAGGTGTCGGAAATCGCTGCCGGACAGGTAAAATTTACCGATGAAACCGGCGAAAATACGCTTTCGGCCTCGCAGATTTTGCTCTGTGTCGGCCGCCGACCAAATCTGTACGGATTGGACTTAGAAACGCTCCGCCTCGAACGCTTCCGCAACGGCCTGAAAACCGACAATCAGATGCGCACGTCGAATCCGCTCATCTATGCGGCTGGCGACATCACTGGTTTTTCGATGTTGGCACACACCGCCGTGCGCGAGGCCGAAGTGGCTGTGGCACACATACTTGGCCATTGCGATGCGATGAGTTATGCCGCCGTGCCAGGCGTGGTCTATACCAATCCCGAAGTGGCTGGCGTGGGTGCCACCGAAGAGTCGCTGCAAAAGGCGGGAACGCCCTACACGGTTCGGAAACTGCCGATGGCCTATTCGGGGCGGTTCGTGGCCGAAAACGAAGGCGGCAACGGACTTTGCAAACTGCTGCTCGATGCCGACGAACGCCTAATCGGCGCGCACATCATTGGCAATCCCGCCTCGGAATTGGTGGCTACGGCGACACTCGCTATCGCACAAAAACTGACCGCCGCAGAGTTCGCCCGCACGATTTTCCCGCATCCGTCGGTCAGCGAAATTTTCAAAGAAACGATTTTTTCAGTGTGAAAGTCTATAAAGTGGAAAGTTTATCAAGTGCGAAAGTAGGGGCGCATCAATTGCGCCCGTTGCGGATTGCAAATCAACAAATAACCAAAAACTTAAAAACAATAATTGCGGTAGCAATTTTGAGAAACAATTAAAAATATGAAAAAGAGAATCAAACAGAATCTGGCATTTCGTTTTCGGCGGTTTTGTCGCGCGAAATACGCCGCATTTTGCTCGGTGAAACGCGAGGTAACCATCGGTCGCGTGGCGGCCTACATCGCCGACCTGCAACTGGCTAAATCGAAAAAAGTGGTGCAAACTGCCTGCTTTGTGGCCGCACTCTTGTCGCCCACGCCACTCAAAGCCGACGACGACCCCGACGCCTTCGACGTGCAGAACCTCTCCGAAGTGGCGGTTGTGGCGGTGAAACAGCAGATGACCAGCGATGCGCTGCATGTGGTTTCGACCATCACCGCCGAACAACTACAAACCTTCCCCACTACCACCCTCAACGAACTCCTCGATTTTCTCCCCGGCATCGACATCCGCACACGCGGTGCCAACGGCGCACAAGCCGACATCTCGATGCGTGGCGGCACATTCGACCAAGTACTGATACTCCTCAATGGCGTGAACATCACCGACGCACAGACGGGACACGCCAATCTCGACATTCCTATCGATTTCGCAGCTATCGAACGCATCGAAGTCCTGCGCGGCACATCGGTGTGCCAATTCGGACTGTCGGCCTTCAGCGGCGCCATCAACATCGTAACCAACGCCACGCCGCAACGCACCGTGAAAGCCGCTTTGCACGGCGGCGATTTCGGATTTTTCGCTCCGAAAATCGATTTCCGCTACGCCCTGCCCAAGTGGCGGTTCGAGGCATCGGCCGACTACAACCAATCGACCGGCTACATCGAAAACACCGATTATAAGTACGGCAACCTCTACTTCAACGCCGCGTGCGACGACGATTCGCTATCGGGACGGTGGAACGTGCAGTTGGGCGGACAACTCAAAAATTTTGGCAGTAATGCCTTCTATTCGCTCAAATATCCCGACCAATTCGAGGCTACAAAAACGCTTTTCGGCTCGCTCGCTTGGGAAAAACGCTTGCAGCACGCTGTGTTGCAGTCGTCGCTGTTCTACCGTGGCCACTACGATCGCTTCGAACTTTTTCGCGAAGGCGCGGCCGAGGCTCCCGCTTGGTACACGGGGCACAACTATCACACCACCGATGTGGGCGGCATCAATTTCAAAGCGGTGTTCCCGTATCGCATTGGGCGCACGTCGGTGGGTGCCGAACTGCGCAACGAACACATATTCAGCAACGTGCTTGGCGACGACCTCGCACAAACGCGCCGCGTGCCTTTTGCTCCCGATTCGGTGCGTTTCACAAAAGCCAAAAACCGATTGAATGTCAATTATTTCGTCGAACAGGCGTTCTATGTCGGCAATTTTTCGGCCTCGGCGGGCGTGTCGGACAACTACAATTCGATGTTTCACCACAATTTCGCCTTTACGGTAAATCTCGGCTACCAGTTCGATGTCGATGGTGCCGTGTTTGCCAGCGTCGGGCGCGCGTTGCGTTTGCCTACCTTCACCGACCTCTACTACCAGAGTGCTACGCAGGCGGCCAATCCGCATTTGCAGCCCGAAGAGAGCCTGACCACCGAAATCGGCGCGCATTGGAACAAAAAAGGCTTCCGCACAAGCCTGAACGCCTACTATCGCATCGGGCAGAATCTGATCGATTGGGTGAAAATGCCCAACGAAGAGCAGTGGCGCAGCGTGAACCACACGCGTGTCGATGCGTTTGGCGGCGAAGTGTCGCTGGCGTATGCGCACGGCTACTGGCTGAAAAATATCGAACTCGGCTACGCCTACTGCCAACTGACCAAAAACGCAGGCGATTTGCTCTCGAAATACGCGCTCGACTATCTGCGCCACAAACTCACGCTCAATCTCGCGCACGGCATCTACAAAGGCTTTGGCGCAAGTTGGCAGTTTGCCCTGCAACAGCGCGAAGGCACCTATACCGACCTCGACGGCAACGTGCAACGCTACAAGCCCGTCTATCTGCTCGACGGCCGCATTTTTTGGCAAAATAATAGGTTGCGCCTCTTTGTCGAAGGCAGCAACCTGCTTGGTCTGAAGTATTACGACTACGGCGGCATTGTTCAGCCTGGCCGTTGGGTCAAAGCAGGCATCTCCGTCCGCTTCGACATGTGATTCGTGCGGTTAGTATTCGTGCGCGTTGGCTTTCACCAACGCCTTCAGTGTGTCGAACACGCGGTCGATGGCCTCTTCGTCGCGCTGGTGTTTGGTAGGGTAGATATCCTCGAAAAAATTGTGCTGCAACGCTTTGGAGCAGGTAAGAAGTAGTTTTACCTCCATATCGTTGCGCTTGTACATGTCGTAAACATTTTGCTTGCTGCGCCCTATCATTCGCGCAAATTCCACGTCTTTTATACGCCTTTCTCTTACAGCGGATTTGACAAGTTGCCCTATATGAATTTCTTCTCCTCTCATAATCCCCTAAATTACAAATAATTACAGCTGATTGTTGTGTGTAAAAATAAGATTTTTTGCAACATTTTAGTAAAATAATTTCTTATTTGTAAAATTTACACTATCTTTGCAGGCGTATGTTTAACCTTAAAAAAAAAGTGTATGAAAACTAATTCCGAAATCAGAGCGTTGGCTCGCCAATCGTTGAGTGGTAATTGGACTATGCCAGTAGTCGTTACATTGTTGTTGCTTGCCATTACAGGCGGCTCGAACAGCATTCCGTACGTCGGGTTCTTGTTGAGTATTTTTCTCCTGATGCCCATCAATTTCAGTGTAGAACAGTTGTTCTTGCGTTTTGTGCGTGGCGAAAAAGAAGGCCTCATTGGAAAAATGTTCGACTGCTTCAATTGCTATGGACGTGCACTCGGCGTGAAATTGCTGATGACCATCTTTGTATTTTTGTGGTCGTTGCTGTTCTGCATTCCTGGCATCATCAAGTCCTATTCGTACGCAATGACTTATTACATCGCGCTCGACAATCCCGAACTGGGCGCAAATGCGTGCATCGAACGTAGCATGAAGATGATGAAGGGACACAAAGGACGCTTGTTCCTGCTCGATTTGAGTTTCATCGGCTGGATTTTGCTCGGATTGCTGACGTTGGGTATCGGTCTCCTTTGGGTGATTCCTTACATGAAAACCGCGCGGAGCCATTTCTACGAAGAGCTGAAAGCCGCCGAAGAGGTAGTCGCTCCAGCAGAATAATTTCTGCAAGGGGAAAGGCTCGATTGTAGAGTCCGTTTATTTGTGGGGACGTAGCATGCTGCGCCCCCACAAATATTCATCGATGCGGCGAATCGCTCTAAATTTTGTTTACAAAAACATATTTTTGCTTGTACGATATGGAACCGAGAAAAAAATACAAACTTGGCATTGGTGTCAGCGTGGCGGTGGCGGTTGTCTATTTGCTTCTTCCTATCGATGTTGTCCCCGATGGAATCCCCGTGGCGGGCTTTGTTGACGATGTGGCCGTCGTGCTTGCTTCTGCTGCAAATGCCATACGTATTGCCCACAAACTGAAAAAAAAGGAGACAAAATAACCATTCTCGACGTTTGCCGAAAATGGTTCTCTTCCGAAAAATTCTCCCTTATTTCCAATCGCCTTTTCCCATAATGCCGCGCAGGGCAGAGTAGGCGATGTAGATGGGGTAAATCGTGCTCAAAAGTGGCGTGTGGAGCAACAGCCTACGTTGTTGCACGAAAGGCAGAAAAATGGCTAAAAACGCCGTATCTATCGCAAATTTTGCACCGAAAGCGATGAGCAGCGGCGCAAGTGTGGCAAAATGCCAAAAAAGTCCGATGAAATCGGCTAAAATCAGCAACGACACGCCCAGTACGATGCACGCCACGCCGATGGTTGCCGCGTCGGTGTAGGCGGTGGCTTTGGAACTCCACCGCGCACGTTGCCGCACGAATTGGCCGAGGGTTGGCTGCGGCTGCGTGGTTACCACTGAGTTTTCATTTTTCAGAAAGGCGATTTTCCCGCCCGCTCTCTTCACGGCGTGCAGCAGAAACACGTCGTCGCCCGAAGGCTCGTCGTCGTGCAGTTGGCCGTTGCATTTTTGCCACGTTTCCTTTTTGAAGGCAAGGTTCGCGCCGTTGCACATGATGGGCGCGTTCGCACCGCATGCGCCCGCCGTCGAGGCGGCCAGCGAAGCAAACTCCAACGCTTGCAGTTGTTGGAACAGGGTGCCGTCGTGCGCCATTTTCACGCCGCCAATCAGCAAATCGGGATTGTTGGCCGCAAAGAAATCGGCAATGGTTTGCAGATGTTCGGGCGGCAGCGTGCAGTCGGCATCGGTGCAGGCCACGATGTCGTGGCGCGTTTGGCCGATGGCTTCGCGCAGGGCATTTTTTTTGCCGTTGCCCACCGTGTGGAAATAGCGCGCAAAAGTGTGTTTTTGGCAGAATTCATCGAGTATTTTTGCGGTAGCGTCGGTCGAGTGGTCGTCGGCAAACACAACCTCGAAATCCGAGTGCGTTTGTTGGGCGATGGAGGCCAAAAGCCGCGGCAGGTGTTCGGCTTCGTTTTTGCAGCACACAACGAGCGAAATGGGCGTTTTCATCGGCATTTTTTCGGTGAAACGCGGCATTCGCAACCACCCGATGGCAAACACAGCAATTGTCAGCCCGTAAAGCGCGATAAAAACGTATGTTGCGATGGATAAAACGGCCATTTTTTGCGCTTTTTAGGCGGCTGCCAAGGTGAAAACCGAGATGTGCGCCGTCGGTGTCTGCTCCAATATCGCTTCGGCGCAAGCGATGAGCGTGGAGCCGGTCGTCAGCACGTCGTCCACAATCAGTATGCGTTTGTCGGCAAACAGGCTGGCATCGTGCAACGCAAAAATGCCTTTGGTGTTTTCCCAGCGTTCGTACACCGATTTTTTCGTCTGCGTGGGATTTTCGATGGCGCGGTAGAGATTTTTCGTCTCCACGGGCGCGCCCAGCACCGCCGCTATGCCTTGCGCGATGCATTCGGCTTGGTTGTAGCCGCGTTTGGCAAACTTTTTCGGGTGCAGCGGCACCGGCACGATGTAGTCGAAATGGCGAAAATCGGGCGATTCGAGCAGTTCGGCGGCGGCATATTTGGCCATTGTTACGCCGATTTGTGTGCCGTTTTTGTACTTCAATTGATGGAGAATGGTGCGGTAGCGCGACCCTTTCTCGAAATAGTAGAATGCGGTGGCGCGCTCGATGGCCGCCTTGCCCCAAAAGCGTTTCTCGAGTTTGTTGTCGCGTTCGAGATGCAGCCGTGTGCGCGGCAGATGCAGCAGGCAATCCATGCAGATGGATTCCTCGCCGACGGCCAAAACCTTGCCGCATGCGCAACAAAGATTTGGGTAAAAAATGCCGATGAAATGGTCGAAAATTTGCTTTATGTCCATGCTAAAAAAGGGCGATTATTTTGGGGACGAAAATCAACAAACCGACACCGGCTGTTGCTATGGCGCACGCCAAAACGGCACCGGCGGCCACGTCTTTCACGAATTTCATCTGCGCGCTTTTCTCTGGTTTTACGGCATCGGCCAACTTTTCGATGGCGGTGTTCAGCATCTCGGCACCAACCACCATGCCGCAGCAGAGCAGCACAGCCAGCCATTCCACCGACGAAATTTTCAGCCAAAAGCCCGCCGCCACCACGCACACCGTGGCGCAAAGGTGAAATTTCATGTTGCGCTCGCTTTTGGTGGCGGCCACAAGACCTGCAAATGCATAACCAAAACCTTTGAAAAATTTTTTCATAAAAATGTATTTTTTGCCGCTTTTATCGATAAATTTTGCACTTTGTTATTTAGATTGAATCTAAATAAGCATTTTCGTCCTACGAAATCACGCCCCAATTGATGGTGCCTTTGGTGAGTTTCGCCAACTGCAAATTTAGGCATTTATTTTCGTCCGATGCCAAATCGGGGTCTTGCTCTATCACGTCTTGTGCGATGGTGCGTGCGGCTTGCAGAATTTTGCCGTCGTGGGCGAGGTCGGCTATCTTCAGGTCGAAGGGCAGGCCGCTCTGCACGGTGCCGTCGATGTCACCGGGGCCGCGCAGGTTGAGGTCGGCTTCGGCTATCACAAAACCGTCGGTCGAATCGACCATAATTTGCAGCCGGCGGCGTGTGTCGTTGGTCAGTTCGTAGCGCGACATCAGTATGCAGTAACTCTGTTCGGCACCGCGCCCCACGCGTCCACGCAGTTGGTGCAGTTGCGCCAGCCCGAAGCGTTCGGCGTTTTCGATGACCATGACGCTGGCGTTCGGCACGTTCACGCCCACTTCTATCACGGTGGTGGCCACCATGATTTGTGTTTTTCCTGCGACAAAATCGGCCATTTCGCGCTCTTTGTCGGCGGGTTTCATCTTGCCGTGCACCATGCTGATTTTGTAGTCGGGAAAGGCTTCGCGCACCTGTTGGTAGCCGTTTTCGAGGTTTTTCAGGTCGAGTTTTTCCGATTCTTGAATGAGCGGATAGACGATGTACACCTGCCTGCCGGCCTCGATTTGCTTTTTCAGAAAGTGGTTGAGCGCATCGCGGCGGTTGTCGAAGTAGTGGTAGGTGGCAATGGGTTTGCGCCCGGGCGGCAGTTCGTCGATGACCGAAACGTCCAAATCGCCGTAGATGGTCATGGCCAGCGTGCGTGGAATGGGTGTGGCGGTCATCACCAAAATGTGCGGCGGCTGTATGTTTTTGCTCCAGAGTTTGGCGCGTTGTGCCACGCCGAATCGGTGTTGCTCGTCGATGACGACTAGCCCAAGATTTTTGAACACGACGTTGTCTTCGAGCAGGGCGTGCGTGCCGATGAGCAGTTGCAGCGAGCCGTCGCGCAGTTGGCTGTCGATGAGTTCGCGTTCGGCTTTTTTGGTCGAGCCGGTGAGCAGGCGCACGTTCAGCCCGATTTTGGCGGTTTGTTCGGATATCGATAGGAAGTGTTGCGTCGCCAAAATTTCGGTGGGTGCCATGATGCAGGCTTGGAATCCGTTGTCGATGGCGATGAGTGCGGTCATCAGCGCGACCATGGTTTTGCCGCTGCCCACGTCGCCTTGCAGCAGGCGGTTCATCTGTCGTCCCGAGGCGAGGTCGGCGCGAATCTCTTTCAGCACGCGTTTTTGGGCGTTTGTCAGTTCGAATGGCAAAACTTCCCGATAAAACCGATTAAAATAGTCGCCTATCTTGCCGAAAATGTAGCCTTGATATTTCTGTTCGCGCAGTTTGCTTTGGCGCACGATGCTGAGTTGAATGAAGAACAATTCCTCGAATTTCAGTCGGCGGTGTGCCGAGTCGAGCAGGCGCACATTTTTCGGGAAATGAATGTTGCGAATGGCTTCGTCGCGCGGCATCAGCGCATATTTTTGGGTGAGCGACGGCGGCAACGTTTCGGGAATTTGCAGCGTGGGGTCGGTCAGTGCAGTGTAGATCATTTTGCGCAGTGCGGCGGAGTTGAGAAACGACGATTTCATCTTTTCCGTCGTGTTGTAGTACGCTTGCAGGCCTTGCACTTTTTGCTGATTTTCTTCGGTGAAAAGGTCGATTTCGGGGTGCGCTATGTTCAGCGTGTGCCCGTAGCGTTGCGCTTTGCCAAAAATGATGTATGGCTGGTTGAGGCGGTACTTGTCTTCGACATATTTCAGCCCTTTGAACCAGACAAGTTCCATAGTTCCCGTGCCGTCGGCGATGGTGGCGACGAGCCGTTGCGAGCGGCCTTCGCCGCGTTTTTCGAAACGGACGATTTTGGCTTTCAGTTGAATGTAGGGCAATGTGTCGTCCACTTCGCTTATGGTGTAGAAGCGGCTGCGGTCGATGTGTTTGTAGGGAAAATAGGTGATGAGGTCTTCGACGGTGCGTATGCCGAGTTCGGCCATGAGCGTGGCGGCGCGTTTGGGCCCCACGCCTGCCAAGTAGTTTATGTCGGTATTTAGCACCATACAACTTATTGACTTAATAACTTAATAACTCAATAATTCATAATTCAATGATTCAATGATTCAATGATTCAATGGGGGTGAGTGTATGCCGCAATTTTCGCTGCCGATGGGGCGAAATGTGGTGCTGCGTTCAGTTTTCGCGCTCCAAGGCGAAATCCAGCAGTTGGCACAGCGACTGTTTGGTGTCCGAGTCGTCGAAAATGGCCAAATAATCGAGCGATTTTTGGCGAAACTCGTTCATTTTTTGGTGTGCGTAGGCGATGCCGCCGTATTGTGCCACAAATTGTTGGACGAAAGTCTTATTTTGGTCGATTTCATCGGCATTTTTTGCCATCTCGACGATGCGTTTTGTCTCGGTTTCGGGGGCTTGTCGCATGGCGTAGATGAGCGGCAGCGTGAATTTGCCTTCGCGCAAGTCGTTCAGCGTGGGTTTGCCTATGTGCGCTTGCGGTGTGTAGTCGAAAATGTCGTCTTTTATCTGGAAACAGATGCCGAAATGTTCGCCGAAATGGTGCAGTGCTTCGACTTGTTGCGGCGTGGCACCCACCGACAGGGCTCCAGTTAGCGTGCAGCAGGCAAACAGGGCGGCTGTCTTGCGGCGGATAGTCTCGTAGTAGACGGTTTCGTCGGCGGGTTGGTAGGCGTTTTGCAGTTGCAGCAGTTCGCCGCGTGTAATCTCCTTGCCGAGTTCGGCCAGACACTTCACCAAGTTCAGCGCGTCGGTTCTGACCATCAGTTCCATTGCTTTGGTCAGCAGATAGTCGCCCACGAGAATGGCGGTTTTGTTGCCAAATTGCGCATTAACCGATGAGCAGCCGCGGCGTTCGTTGGTGCAATCGACCACATCGTCGTGCAGCAGGCTGGCTGTGTGCAACACTTCGAGTGCGGCGGCGGCCAAGTGTGTTCGTGCGTTGATGTTGCCAGCGAGTTGCGCCGCCAGAAGTGTGAGTGTCGGGCGGATTTGTTTGCCTTTGCGGCGCATCACATGGCTCAAAGCCGACTGCAACAGCGTGTCGTGCGATTGGAAAGCCGTTTCGAATAGCGTTTCGAAGGTGTGCCATTCGTTGGCGATGGGTTTGCGTATCTCGTTGAGTTCGACCATGCGGTGTGGAGTTGTTTCAAACTGCAAAGATACGAAAATAGTGCGAAAGTGAGAAAGTGTGAAAGTATGAAAGTGAGAAAATTTATTAAGTTTATAAAGTGGAAAGTTTTTGGGGATTTGTTGATTTGGTTATTTGAGGATTTGCGGTTGTAATCTGAAATTACTCTCACCTATAACCTATAACCTCTCACTTTTTGTCTTGCGACTTGCTACTCATATCTTGCTACTATTTGTCGATTGCTTCAGCTTCAGCAGTTCGTCGCGGTATTGGGCGGCTTCGACAAAGTTGAGGTCTTTGGCGGCTTTTTCCATCAATCGGCGTGTATGTTCGATGGCTTTTTCCAAGGCTTGTGGCGTCATGTATTGCACTACGGGGTCGGCGGCGATGTCGAGCGTTTCGGGTTCGACGTAGTATTCTTGGGCGGGTTTGGCTTTTTGTTTGGGCAGTGTCGATAGGTTGTTTTTCACGATGGGCGTGGGCGTGATGTGGTGCTCTTCGTTGTAGCGCAACTGTTTTTCGCGGCGGCGGTTGGTCTCGTCGATGGTGCGTTGCATGCTTTCGGTGATGGTGTCGGCATACATGATGACTTTGCCGTTCACGTTGCGTGCGGCGCGTCCAGCGGTTTGTGTCAGCGAGCGGTGGTTGCGCAGAAATCCCTCTTTGTCGGCATCGAGTATGGCTACGAGCGACACTTGTGGCAGGTCGAGCCCTTCGCGCAGCAGGTTGATGCCAATCAGCACGTCGAACAGACCGTTGCGCAGGTCATTCAGAATCTCGATGCGTTCGAGCGTTTCGATGTCGGAGTGAATGTAGCGGCAGCGCACGCCCATCTTGGTGAAGTATTTGTCCAACTCTTCGGCCATGCGCTTGGTGAGTGTGGTTACCAGCACGCGTTCGTCGCGTTCGGCACGCTGAGCAATCTCTTCGAGCAGATTGTCGATTTGGTTGAGGCTTGGGCGCACTTCGATTATTGGGTCGAGCAGTCCTGTGGGGCGAATGACCTGTTCCACCACCACGCCTTCCGACTTTTGCAGTTCGTAGTCGGCGGGTGTGGCACTCACATAGATGGCCGTATGCACCAGACTTTCGAACTCTTCGAATTTCAGCGGGCGGTTGTCGAGTGCGGCGGGCAGGCGGAAGCCGTAATCCACCAGATTTTGCTTGCGCGAGCGGTCGCCGCCATACATGGCGTGCACTTGCGGCAGCGTAACGTGGCTTTCGTCCACAATCAGCAGAAAATCTTTCGGAAAATAGTCGAGCAGGCAGAATGGGCGCATGCCGGGCTGCCGTCCGTCGAAGTAGCGCGAATAGTTTTCGATGCCCGAACAGTAGCCCACTTCGCGTATCATTTCGATGTCGTAGCTCACGCGTTCTTTGAGCCGCTTGGCTTCGTACGGTTTGCCTATTTCGTTCAGGTAGTCGACCTGTTGGCCGAGGTCGAGCGCTATCTGGTCGATGGCGGCGTTGATGCGTTCGCGTGTGGTAACGAAAATGTTCGCTGGATAGATGTTGAACGCGTCGTAGCGCGTGAGTGTGTGTCCGTTGGCGGGGTCGATGGCTTCGATGCTTTCCACCTCGTCGTCCCAAAACACGATGCGCAGAATGTAGTCCGTGTAGGCGAGAAACACATCGACGGTGTCGCCCTTGGCGCGGAAGTTGCCGCGGTTCAGGTCGAGTTCGTTGCGTGTGTAGAGGCTGTCGACGAGCCGCCGCAGCAGGTCGTCGCGCAGCAGGCGTTTGCCACATTCCACCGTGATGGCCGTGTCGTGGAAATCTTCGGGATTGCCAATGCCGTAGAGGCACGACACCGACGAGATCACCACCACATCGCGCCGCCCCGAGAGCAGTGCCGAGGTGGTCGAGAGGCGCAGTTTTTCGATTTCGGCGTTGATGGCCAAGTCCTTTTCGATGTAGGTGTCGCTGCTCGGAATGTAGGCTTCGGGCTGGTAGTAGTCGTAGTACGACACGAAATACTCCACCGCATTTTCGGGGAAAAACGACTTGAATTCGTCGTAGAGTTGCGATGCCAGCGTTTTGTTGTGACTCAAGATGAGTGTCGGGCGGTTCAGGTTGGCCACCACGTTGGCCATGGTGAATGTCTTGCCCGAGCCGGTAACGCCTAGCAGTGTTTGAAACGGCACGCCACGTTTCACGCCGTCGGTCAACTGACTGATGGCTTCGGGTTGGTCGCCCGTGGGTTTGTAGTCGGAAATGAGCGTGAATTTGGCCATAAAAATGAGCGAAAAGTCCCGAAAAATGACGAAAACTTGACGGTTTTGCCCTCTCAAAACTGTCGCAAAGGTACAATTTTTCTGAAAATCTGGCCTTTTTTGACCAAAAGTTATCACCTATCCGCGTTCATAACTTGTTGAAAACTTGGCATTTCTGTCGATAAATGCGATTTTTTATCGATTTTTTGCACTATTTTGGAAAAAATACACACTATTAAAGGAAAAAAATCCTATATTTGCTCGATAAAACTGTTTATAACTTGCCGTGTGTTGCGGCTGAGCCAAAAAACAACGAATAATCACTCCAAAAACTGATATTATGAGACGTTTCACATTGAGTTTCGCTATTATTACCGCCGCGCTGCTGGGCTTTGTTCCACTGGCCAAGGCCGTAACTATTACCGTAACCCAAGACCCGAGCACCGATCTTTGCGCCAACGAAAAGGTGGAATTGACCCTTGCGCCCGACGATGGCGGAAGTTACACCTACAAATGGAGTTGGAAAGATAGTTTCGGCGTTGCCCAAACGCGAGAAAACCAGACGTTGAGCGACTACCCGACCAGCACTACGGTATACACCTACCGTGTGTACGATGCGCTCAATTCGCTGGTGGCAAGCGGTACGAAAACGGTCAATGTGTCGTCGGCACCCACCGTTACGGTCGACAAGTCGTCGGCGTACGTTTTGAAGGGCGGCGATGTCTCGATTACAGCCACAGGCTCGGCTGGCACAGACTCGTACGAGTGGTTCGACGCTTCGGACAATAGCGTAGGAACGAGTGCCGCACTCAGCCTTACGGGCGTAACTGCCGATGCGACATATCGCGTTGTAGCCACAGGAGTGAATGGCTGCAAGAGCAAGCCCGTAACGGTGAACGTCTACATCTACACAGTTACTGCCAGCGAAACCAAAGTGTGCTACGGTCAGCCTGTAACGCTCACCGCTCAATCGGCTACCGGTTCGAGATACTATTGGGACGACGGCACGGCTGGAGAAACGTACACGGTTTATCCGACTGGCGTGCCACAGACCACATACACGGTTACCATCAAAGATGCCAACGACGCGCTGGTTGCCACGCAGGCCATAAGCATCGATGTGTTGCCGTTGCCAAAACCAACGCTTACGCCTTCGGAGCAGACCATCTGCCAAGGCGATGAAGTAACGATACAGG
Source organism: Leyella stercorea (assembly GCA_963658575.1). Lineage (GTDB taxonomy): Bacteria > Bacteroidota > Bacteroidia > Bacteroidales > Paludibacteraceae > W0P28-013. The sequence continues at coordinate 25,701 of CAVKQB010000023.1, forward strand.
CTTCGGGCGAGGGTACATTCGTTTGGAGCAATGGTGCCAATGGCAATTCGCTCACCGTTTCGCCTGGTGCCACCACCACCTACTGGGTGCAACTGACCGATGCCAACGGCTGCACAAGCGAAAAAGTCTATTGCACCATCACGGTGAATCCGGCCAGCACAGCCTCCATCAACGGTCCGAGCACGGCTTGTGTGGGCAGTTCTGTATCGCTCACCATATCGGGCGGCACGCCGCAACGCTGGTTCGACAGCAACGGCACAACCTTGGCCACGACAGCCACTCCGTACGATTATACGCCGACGGCCACAGGTGAGAATATCATCTATTGCGAAGTGAGAGATGCCAACGGCTGCACCACCACGGCACAGAAAATCATCACTGTCGAGCCGGAACTCACGCCGACCATCTACGGCGATTTGTCCATTTGTGTGGGCAGCACAGCCACGTTGAGCGTTTCGACCGAAGGTGCCACCTACCTCTGGAGCACCAACGAAAACACGCAGTCCATCACCGTAAGTCCTACGGCCGATAAAACCTATTGGGTCGATGTAACGAAAAACGGTTGCACCGCGCATGTAGAGCAAAAGGTTTCCGTCAATCAGAAACCGACCATCAGCATCACGGGCGGCACCACCATCTGCAAAGGCAGTACGGCTTCGGTTACGGCTTCGGCCACAGGCGGAAGCGGCACATACACCTACGCTTGGGACGACCCGAACAGCACCACCAGTGCCACGTTGAACGTAGCACCGACTGCCACGACCAAATACACCGTAACCGTTACCGACGACCGCGGTTGCTCGAGTACGAAGAGCGTAACCATCGTTGTTGAAGAGGAGACCGTCCCCACGATTTTGGGTGCAACCTCTGTTTGCAAGGGTGTCGATTTCACGCTCACCGTCTCGTCGGGCGATGTATTCTCGTGGGACGATGACGCTTCGACCACCACCGCCTCGATGACCGACAATCTGATGGCCGACCGCACCTACAACGTAACAGTGAAGAAGGGTAGTTGCACCTACAACCTTTCGCAACGGGTTACCGTTCTCGATGGTCCTGTGGGCGAAATCACTGGCGACAACGTGATTTGTCAAGGCAGTAGCACCAGACTGACCGCTCCTGCGGGTGCATCGTATGTTTGGAGTACTGGTGCCAACACGCAATCCATCGATGTAACGGCGGCGGGTTCCTATTGGGTCGATGTAACCAAAAACGGTTGCACGGTACGCAAAGATATTGTCGTTTCGGTGAACACACCCAATGCGGCTACCATCACGGCTGCCGACGGCACCACGCTTTGCCCGAACGCTGCCGTAGGTCTGACACTCGTCGCTTCGGAAGGTAAGGCCTACAAGTGGAGCCCGACTGGCGAAGAATCGCGCGAAATCACGGCCAAACCCACCACCACCACGCTCTATTCGGTAACCGTAACCGACGAGAACGGCTGCGAATCGACCGCATCGCAACTCATCACCGTGGCGGACGAGCCAACCAACCTCGGCTTGATAGCGTCGCAGACAACCGTTTGCAAAAACGTTCCCATTACGCTCACCGTAGTGAATGCTCCCAGCGGAAGCACCATCACCTCGAGCGACGGCACCGTAACTGGCTCCGCGATAACGGTAACGCCCTCCGTCAGCAAGACCATCACCGTAACAGTGAAAGATGCTAGCGGTTGCACCTACACGCTTACTCAAGACATCACCGTGCTGGACGCGCCCGACGGCACCATCACTGGCACGTTGTCGTTCTGCCAAGGCAGCAGCACCGTGTTGGCAGCACCCGTTGCGCCGGCCGGTCAGACCTATACCTACTTGTGGAACACGGGAGCGACAGACCGCACCATCACCGTTTCGACGGCGGGCAAATACTACGTTACCGTGTCGAACGGCTCTTGCTCCAAAACATTGGACGAAGTAACCGTTACGCAAAGCACGCCGACAGTTCCGACCATCACCGCCAGCAAGACGACCATTTGCGCTGGTGAGACCATCACACTGACCGCCTCGAATTACGGCGCAATCACCCAATGGAGCGATGGCACGCAAAATCTCGGCAACGGCGCAACCATCTCGGTAACTCCGACCGTTCACACTACCTACGCACTGACCGTAACCGACATCAACGGCTGCGAGGCGAAAGCCTATCAGCAAATAGTTGTGAATACGCCCATCTCGATTACGCTCACTGGCGACAACTCGGTATGCGAAGGCGGAACGCTGACCGTAACAGCCAGCGGTGCGCCCAGCGGAAGCACCTATACATGGTCGAAGGCTGGCACGCTCAGCAATGGCGATGCCACACTCACATTCACGCCAGCAGTGAACGAAACCGCCGTTTCGGTAACGGTAACGCCACCGACCGGCTGCGGCACAACAAAGACCCACACATTCACGGTAACGCCACAACCTACGGGCGAAATCACAGGTATTACAGCGGTGTGCAGCGGCGGCTCGACCACACTGTACGCTCCTGCCGGCGAATCGGGAACAACCTATTTGTGGAACAATGGCGAGAAAACTCAAGCGATAACCACGCCTGCACTCTACACCAATACTCAATATTCTGTTCAGATAACATATCCGAGCGGCTGCACGCTGTCGCCCAATCCCGTAACAGTAACGGTGAATCCCGTTCCGACGGGCATCATCACAGCATCGAACGACATCGTTTGCACCGGTGAGCAGGTAGAACTCGAAATCAATGTGGCGGGCGCGACCGCTTGGGAGTGGAGCAATGGTACATCGGGCTCGAACAAAGCCTACATCACACCGACCACCAGCGGCAACCTGCGCTACTACGTCGATGTTACCGCCAATGGTTGCACCAACCGAATATATAAGGACATCAAGGTTGTGGACAAACCCACGGCCACTATCGACAAGGCGGCTTCGACCTCCACATTCTGCGAGGGCGAGCAAGCCACCATCGTGGCACTTGGCGGCGTGCGCTACACATTGAACGGCACGACCAATACCACGGGCGTGTTCACCGTAACCCCCACAGCCACGACCACCTACACCATCTCTGTCTTCAACGACAACGATTGCGAGAGTTTGATAACGCACACCGTAACGAAACTCACGCCGACATCAGAGCCGACCATCACAGCCAACGGCAATTTGGAACTGTGTGTGGGCGACGTGCGCACATTCACCATCAGCAATGGTACAATCGTCAATTGGGACAATGGGACGAACACACCCAATTATACATACACGGCACTCGCTGGCGACATAGGCACAAAAACCATCAACGCCACCGTGCTCGATGCCAATGGTTGCAAAAAGACGATCTCCACCACACTGAAAATATCTGCCGTGCCGTCGGTTGTTATCGATGCAACACCGGCTACGACCATCTGCAAAGGCGAATCGGTTACTCTGACCGCTACGGCCGGCTTGAAATCGTATGCATGGAAATCGGGCGAAATGACCAACCAGATAACCGTATCGCCAACCACCACGACCACCTACACCGTAACGGCTACCAATGAAGGCGGCTGCTCCACCACGAAGGATATCACCATCACCGTACTCACGCCGCAAACCGTCTCCATCTCTGGTCAGACGACGGCCTGCCAAGGCGAAACCGTAACCCTGACGGCTGTTGGTGGTACGGCATGGAGTTGGTCGCACGGCTTGGGCA
>CAVKQB010000024.1:0-28710 GCA_963658575.1 Leyella stercorea
ATTTGGAGGTCTTGACGGCGCAGAACAGCCTCTTGACGGCAGAACTGACGCGTATTGCCAACCAAATGGCGGAACTCCAAGCGGTAGTAACGCTCTACCACGCCCTCGGCGGTGGCAACCATAATTAAATTAGTAGTGAGTAGTGAGTAGTGAGAAGTGAGGAGTGATGTGGCGAAGCCGCAAGTTTAAGAACAAAGAGCAAAGAGCAAGGACAATGGATTAGTAGCAAGATATGAGTCGCAAGTAGCAAGACGAAAATTCGATGATTCAATAAGTCAATAATTCAGTAATTTAATTTGTAGGGGCGCATCAAATGCGCCCGCTGCGGATTGCAATTTTTTTAGAACATAGAACATAGAACAAAGAGCAAAGACAATTTGGGGCGCGAACAATTATTCATTGTTCATTATTCATTCTTAATTCTTCATTGTTAATTGAAATAGAACCCTACCCCCACTGCGTGGGTACTCCCCCTATCTGCTGTCGCAGCAGGGGGAGAGAATGCGCCCAACAATTCCTCATTCCTAACTGCTAACTGCTAACTCCTCACTAAATTTTTCGTATCTTTGCAGCGGTTTATCCTGAACGGCAAAACTTTGGAACTGAAAGGCTCTATATTCCCACTGATGGGCAGCGTGGCCGATGCGCTCGGACTCGAATGCTATGTGATTGGCGGCTATGTGCGCGACCTCATCTTGCACCGTCCGTCGAAAGACATCGACGTGGTGGTGGTGGGCAGCGGCATCTCCATGGCACAGGCTGTAGCCAAAAAATTGGGGCGCGGCGCACATCTGTCGGTGTTCCGCACCTACGGCACAGCGCAGGTCAAATGCCGCTGCTACGAGTTGGAATTTGTGGGCGCACGCCGCGAATCGTACCGCCGCGAATCGCGCAACCCGATAGTGGAGGACGGCACGCTCGAAGATGACCAACTGCGCCGCGATTTCACCGTGAATGCGCTGGCCATCTGCCTGAACAAAAACCGTTTCGGCGAATTGCTCGACCCGTTCAATGGTTTGGCCGACATGGAAGCGAAAATACTGCGCACACCCCGCGACCCCGACATCACCTTCAGCGACGACCCGCTACGCATGATGCGCGCCATACGTTTTGCCACACAACTCGATTTCCGCATCGCCCCCGAAACGTTCGAAGCCATCAAACGCAACGCCGCCCGCATCGACATCATCACGCAAGAACGCATCATCGACGAGATGAACAAGATGATGGCCGCACCACGTCCCTCGATAGGCTTCCGGCTGCTCGACCAAACGGGACTGCTGCCACGCATTTTCCCCGAACTGGCCGCCCTGAAAGGCATCGAAGAACGCAACGGGCGCGCACACAAAGACAATTTTCTGCACACGCTCAAAGTGCTCGACAACCTTGCCACCAAAAGCGACGACCTCTGGCTGCGTTGGGCGGCACTGCTGCACGACATCGGCAAACCCGCCACCAAACAGTGGGACGACCGCCAAGGCTGGACTTTTCGCAACCACAACTACATCGGCAGCCGCATGGTGCCGCGCATATTCAAACGGCTCAAACTGCCGCTCGGCGAACCGATGAAATTCGTGCAGAAAATGGTGCTGCTGCACATGCGCCCCATCGTGCTGAGCGAAGACGAGGTAACCGATTCGGCTGTGCGCCGACTGCTTTTCGAGGCCGGCGACGACATCGACAGCCTGATGACCCTGTGCGAATCCGACATCACGTCGAACAACTTGGAGAAGGTGAAACGCTTCTCGCACAATTTCAAACTGGTGCGCCGCAAACTGCGCGAAATCGAAGAAAAAGATCGCATCCGCAACTTCCAGCCGCCCGTCGATGGCGAAGAGATTATGCGCCTGTTCAACCTGCCGCCGTGCCGCCTCGTGGGCGATTTCAAAACACGCATCAAAGACGCCATTCTCGACGGTCTCATCGCCAACGAACACGATGCCGCCTACCAATTCCTGCTGCAAATCGCCGCCGAACAAGGACTAAAACCAGTTAGCAGTTAGCAATTAGTAGTTAGAAATGAGGAGTGAGGAATTAGGAGTTAGGAGTGAGGAATGAGGAGTGAGGAATTTTTTAATTGACAAATTTACGGATTTACGGATTGACAAATTGAAACATTCAATCATTCAATAATTCAGTGATTCAATTCTGTCCCTCTGCCGAGCGTAGCGAGGATAGGGGGACGAGGAGCGCAGCGACGGAGGGGGTTAAATACCAATTAAGAATTTTTAGAACATAGAATATAGAACAAAGAGCAAAGACGAATTTAGTGCGAAAGTAGGGGCGCATCAATTGCGCCCGTTGCGAATTACAAATTCCGTGCGACCAAAGAACAAAAACGACCGACATTGTGCCGGTCGTTTTTCTTTGGCTGTATGCCCTTATTTTTTTACAAAGGTACAGGTATATTCGTCGATTTGCGCGACCATTGTCTCTTTGTCCGAAAATTTGGCGGAAACATTCTCGTTGTCGTGCGTCGCTGTTATTTTGCCCGTTGCTTCGTTATATGTGTAGGTGCCCTCTGTCGTTGCCGTGTATTCTAATTTTTTGTCAACATAGTAGTTGTAAGACAGCGTGTAATCCGATTCGCTTCTAAAAAATACGGTGTAAACATCGGTGTAAATAGTAGTGGTGGTTGCTTTGTTTGTCGCCGTCGGAGCAGGAGTTAGCGTATCGGGAGTTGTCGGAGTTGGAATAAAGAATTCGTCATCGTCATCTACATACTCATACGTGTACTCCCATGTACTGTTTATAAGTTCTTTTTGGGTTGGATATGAATTATCCTCGTCCTTGCAGCCACTCAAAACGAGTGCGCTCACTGCCAAAATGGCAAACAATAGTCTTTTTGTTTTCATGTTTTTGTTGTTTTTAGGTTTGTATTTATTTTTGTTTTTGTTGCACCTTTCGTTCGCATACGCACACAAAAGCGCGGTATTTTTTAGTATCTCGTGTCTTCAAAGTGTATAGTAAAAACCCAATAACGCCGAAACGTGTGCATCGATAGTCTCTTTCCGTTATTCCTCTTCGAGCCGCCAGACTTTTGGGAATGAAAGAATAAACTAATGCTTTTTCTTCTCAAGATGTGTGCGCACGCTAAATCATTCCATAGGCCTGTCGCTTTTGTGTGTAGAATTATTCCACAAAGATAGTCAATTTTCAATCCCGTTCCAAATAATTTCCTCCCCAACGCAATTTTTTTCAATTAGCAGTTAGCAATTAGTAGTTAGAAATGAGTAGTTAGAAATGAGGAGTTAGTAGTGAGTAGTTGTTGGGTGCGTTCTCTCCCCCTGCTACGCAGCAGATAGGGGGAGTACCTGCCGAATGGCAGGGGTAGGGGTTAAATACCAAATACCAATTAAGAATCAACCGATCAACTTTATACACTTTATAGACTTTCACACTTTCACACTTTCTCACTTTCACACTTTCACACTTTCACACTTTCACACTTTTTTTACTTTTTCTCAAAAACATTTGGCAGTTACAAAAGAAAAGCGTACCTTTGCAGTCCCAAAATGGGGCAAAACATTTTTTTAATTATTTAGTTTTTATTTTCTATGTATTTAGACGCAGAAAAAAAACAGGAGATCTTCGGCAAATACGGAAAGTCTAACACTGACACGGGTTCCCCCGAATCGCAGATTGCTTTGTTTTCCTACCGTATCAGCCATTTGACCGAACACTTGAAGTCAAATCACAAAGATCATAGCACGCAACGCTCGTTGCGCATGTTGGTAGGCAAACGCCGCCGCCAGCTCGACTATCTGAAGCGGGTGGACATCGAGCGTTACCGCGCCATCATCAAGGAACTCGGTTTGAGACGCTAACCGATGTCCGATGCGAACCAAAAGGCACTCCAAACATTGTGGAGTGCTTTTTTTGTGCCGCCACCGCTGATGGTATCGTTTTTTTTCGTAACTTTGTATTTTTATTAGTAGCAAGACACAAGAGGTTATAGGTGAGAGGTTATAGGTGAGAGAGTAAAGAACAAAGAGCAAAGACAATTTTTAGTAGCAAGATATGAGTAGCAAGTAGCAAGAAAAAATTAGGAGTGAGGAGTTAGGAGTGAGGAGTGTTTTTAATTGACAGATTGACAAAATTATTTGCACAATAATCAACTAATCAACTGATCAACCAAATAACCAAATAACCAAATCCGCAAATAACCAAATAACCAGAAACTTAGAAACGTGCGAAGCACGACCAAATCCACAAAAAATCTAAATTCATAATCAGAAACAATGCATATACTCTACAATTTTGGTATGCGCCTGATGCAGGCTTATGTGGCTGTTGCAGCCCCGTTCGATGCGAAACTGCGTGCGCGCCACCGTGGTGGCCGCGAGACTTTCGAGGCGTTGCAGCGCGCTGGCACCACGGGCTATGTTTGGTTTCACGCCGCCTCGCTCGGCGAGTTCGAGCAGGCACGGCCGATGATAGAGCGTTTGCGCCGCAACGAACCCGACCGCAAAATTTTGCTGACATTCTTCTCGCCATCGGGCTACGAGGTGCGCAAAAACTACGACCAAGTGGATTTGGTCTGCTACCTGCCGTTCGATACGCCCGCCAACGTGCGCCGCTTTCTCGATTTGGCGCAGCCCGAAAAGGCCATCTTTGTGAAGTACGAATTTTGGGCGAACTATCTGTTGGAACTCGCACGCCGCAAGGTGCCAACCTACATCATCTCGTCGATATTCCGTCCGAAACAGATATTTTTTAAGCCGTATGGCGCATTTTTCCGCCGGCTGCTGCACTGCTACACCACGCTTTTTGTGCAGAACGAAGCGTCGAAATCGCTACTCGAAAAATATGGCGTAACCAACGTGGTTGTGGGCGACGACACCCGTTTCGACCGTGTGGCCGACATTGCCAACGCCGCCAAAGATCTGCCCGTGGCAGCCGCCTTTGCCGAAGGCCACAAAGTGTTGGTGGCCGGCAGCACGTGGGAACCCGACGAGGAGTTGCTCACGCGCTACATCAATGCCAACAAAGACATTTGCCGCATGATAATTGCGCCGCATGTGGTTTCGCCGCAACACATCGAACGGCTTTGCGCTCAATTGCGCTGCAACTTTGTGCTCTATTCGCGCACTACGCCCGAAGAGGCGGCCAAAGCCAACTGCCTTGTGGTCGATACGATTGGCGTGCTGTCGTCGCTCTACCGCTACGGCTGCGTGGCCTATGTGGGCGGCGGTTTTGGTGTGGGCATACACAATACGCTCGAAGCGGCCGTGTGGCAGATGCCGGTGGTGTTTGGCCCGAACTATGGCAAATTCCGCGAAGCCCGCGACCTGATTGCTTGCGGCGGCGGCTTTTGCGTGCGCTCGTATCGCCAACTCGAAGACTGCATCACAGCGTTGCTCATCGACCACGACGCTGGCATGCGCGCTGGCGAATACGTCAGAAAACACGTGGGAGCCACCGAAAAAATCTCGAAAGCGATTTTTTCAATGAATTGAATTTCAGATTTCAGATTAGTAGCAAGACACAAGTAGCAAGAAAAAATTATGAGTGAGGAGTGAGGAATGTTTTTAATTGACAATTGACAATGGATAATTGATAATTGATAATTGAAACATTCAATGATTCAATAATTCAAAATTGTATTGTAGGGGCGCATTATATGCGCCCGAAAATATCCAAATATCCAAATATCCAAATAACCAAATAACCAAATATCCAAATAACCAAATCATCAACTATTATGAAAAAATACGAATGGAAATTTGCGCAGGTGGGCGGTGTGCCGCGCGTCAGAATTGAAACTGGTAACGACATCGCGCATCTTGGCGAACTTGACCAAAAAATGTGGACGGTTTTGAGTTGCCCCGTGAAAGGCCTCGAAATCGACGAACGCACGCTCGAACTGATGGACAGCGACCACGACGGCAAAATCCGCGTGCACGAAGTTATCGGCGCGGCCAAATGGCTCACCTCGGTGCTGGTCAGCCCCGATTTGCTGCTGAAGCAGGGGAGTGCGCTGCGCCTGAACGACATCAGCCAAAAGACCGACGACGGCAAAAAAATCTACCATTCGGCGCAAGAAATCCTGAAAAATTTGGGATTGAAAAAAGAGGAAATCGCCCTTGCCGACATCGCCGACCGCACAGCCATCTTTGCCAAAACGAAATTCAACGGCGACGGTATCATCACCGCGCAATCGACCGACGACGAAGCCGCGCAAAAAGCCATCGCAGCCTGCATTCAGACCATCGGCTCGGCGTGCGACCGCAGCGGCCTCGATGGCGTAACGGCCGAACACATCGACGCTTTCTACGCCGCCTGCACAGACTACGCCGCTTGGAACGCCAGCCGTTGCGACTTGCCCTACGGCGACAATACCGAAGCCGCGCTCGCTGCCTACAACGCGCTGAAAGACAAGGTGAACGACTACTTTATGCGCTGCCGCTTGGCCGCTTTCAACGCATCGGCTTTGGCAACGCTCGACACATCGGCAGAACGGCTCGAAAATATCAGCACCGAAAATCTGGTTGCCTGCATCGACGAGATTGCCGCACTGCCATTGGCACGTATCACCGGCACGGCTGGCCTGCCGCTCGACGGCGGCATCAATCCCGCATGGGAAAAGGCGTTCGCCGAGCTGAAACGTTTGGTTTTCGATGTCGATTTTCCGCAGGCAAACACCATTGGCGAGGCCGAATGGCAGCAGGTGGCCGACAAATTGGCACCCTACATCGCTTGGAAAGCCGCCAAAAAAGGCGAAGCCGTAGAATCGCTTGGGCTCGATGCCGTAGAAGAACTGCTGAAACAGGACAAAAAAGCCGATCTGCTCGCGCTCGTCGACAAAGACAACGCCTTCGAAGGCGATGCCGAGGCGATAGAACTTGTGGACAAACTGCTGCATCTGTATCGCGATTTCTACACACTGCTGCGAAATTTCGTAACATTCGCCGATTTCTATGTGCGCGATGCAAGCAAAAAAGCCATTTTCCAAGCCGGCACGCTCTACATCGACCAGCGCAGTTGCGACCTCTGCATGCGTGTGTCGGACATGAGTCGCCACAACACCATGGCGGCTTCCAGTGGCATGTTCCTGATCTATTGCGATTGCTATTCCAAACAAAAAGACCAGACCATGAGCATCGTGGCGGTGATGACGAGCGGCGACGTGAACAATCTGACCGTGGGCAAAAACGCCGTGTTCTACGACCGCAACGGCCTCGATTGGGACGCTACCGTAACCAAAATCGTCGATAACCCCATAAGCATCGGGCAGGCGTTTTGGTCGCCATACCGCAAATTTGGCAAATTCATCGAAGAGCAAATCAACAAGTTCGCCGCCGAAAAAGACAACAAAATCACGGGCGAGGTTACGGGCAAAATCTCCGAATCGACTGAAAAAATGGCCACTGCCGATGTGGCTGCCACGCCACCCGCCGACAAGAAAACGCAGGCGTTCGACATCGCCAAATTCTGCGGTATCTTTGCCGCCATCGGCATGGCGTTGGGCTATATTGGCGGCTTTTTGGTGTCGTGCGTTACGGGCTTTCTCGCTCTCACTTGGTGGCAGATGCCGCTGGCGTTGCTGGCCATCATGCTGCTGATTTCGGGGCCGTCGATGATTATGGCGTGGTTCAAACTGCGCCGGCGCAATCTGGCTCCGCTACTCAACGCCAACGGCTGGGCAGTGAACTCCAACGTGCTGGTGAACATACTTTTTGGCGCCACGCTGACAAAAACCGCCCTTTTCCCGCGGCTCAAACTGAAAGATCCGTTTGTCAAAACGGGCATTCCCACATGGCGCAAAGTGCTTTACATCGTGTTGGCCGCCCTCGTGGTGCTGCTGGCCGTGCTCTACTTTACCGACATGCTGGCTTGCGTTGGGCTGCCGTTCCACCACGCCGCCGACACCGTAGAACAATTGGTGGATTGACAATTAGTAGCAAGACACAAGTATCAAGTCGCAAGAAAAAATTAGGAGTGAGGAATTAGGAGTGAGGAGTTTTTTAATTGATAATTGATAATTGACAATGACAAATTGACAAATTTTCAAATAACCAAATAACCAAATAACCAAATAACCAAATCATCAAATAACCAAATAACCAAATAACCAAAACAACGCTCCCAACGGACGTGGCACGCCGCGTCCCTACATTGAAAAGAAAAAAAGAATTTTTGGCTAAAATTCCGCTAAAAAGTTGCGTATTCAAAAAATATGCGCTACCTTTGCCTGCGGAATACATACGAAACCCAAGGCTAATTTGCCCTCCTCCCAGCAATGGGGGGGGGGGCAATTGATTGATAATCAAGTGGTTGTGCTTCGCAATAAATAATTAAGAATGAATAATAATACGAGCAGCCAAATCTGAATTTTGATAAATCAAGCCATAACTTTGACAATAAACACTTTTAACAATTTTCTTAACCTTATTTTATCATGAACAAACTCAAATTTTTTGCAACCCTATGTTGCGCTACACTGCTTTTTGCCGCCTGCGACAAAGATAACGAGCCACTGAAGCAAAACGACCCCGCGAACGACACTAAAGAGTCCGTCGACCTTGGCTTGAGTGTAAAGTGGGCGACCTGCAATGTAGGCGCAACCAAACCCACAGAATACGGTAACTATTACGCTTGGGGAGAAACCAAAACGAAGAGTGACTATTCGTGGGATACCTACAAGTACGGCTCGGCTTACAACGCTCTGACCAAGTACAACACCGATAGCGGTTATGGAATCGTGGATAACAAGGTAACGCTCGAAGCCGCCGACGATGCCGCTGCTGTGAACTGGGGCGGCAATTGGCGTATGCCTACCGATGCCGAATGGACAGAGTTATGCGAGAAGTGCACTTGGACATGGACCAGCAACTACAACGGCACGGGCGTAGCCGGTTACGAAGTAAAAGCCTCGAACGGCAACTCCATCTTTCTGCCTGCGGCGGGCTTTTGCTACTGCGGTGGCCTGGACTACGCTGGCTCGTACGGCCGCTATTGGTCGAGTTCGCTCTACGCCGACAGCCCGAGCCGCGCGTGGTACGTGGACTTCTGCTCGGGCTACGTGAGCAGGGACTACTACCGCCGCGACTATGGACGTTCGGTACGCCCGGTATGTGAATAATGGACAATTGATAATTGACAATGGATAATTGGAGCGCACTATGTGCGCTCCTTTTTTTGTTAGAACAAAGACAATTTTTAGTAGCAAGACACAAGTAGCAAGTAGCAAGACAATTAGAACAAAGAGCAAAGACAATTTTCAGTAGCAAGACACAAGTAGCAAGAGTTTATAGGTGAGAGGTTATAGGTTATAGGTGAGAGAACAAAGAACAAAGACAATTTTCAGTAGCAAGTCGCAAGACGAAAATTCGATCATTCAATAATTCAGTGATTCAATCATTGTATTGCGCCCGTTGCGGATTGCAAATCCGCATGTAAAAGAAGCACGGGATTGCAAATCCCGTGCGACCAAATATCCAAATCCCCAAATCCCCAAATCATCAAATAACCAAATAACCAAATAACCAAATAACCAAATAACCAAATCCCCACCAACTTATTAGCGACCATTAAAACATACGTTATTGCATAAAATCTACTTTGTGTGTCAGGAAATCCCACAAGTTCAGATACAAGATTCCGTTATCGTTGCGGTAAGTGGGTGTCAGTCCCGCTACGATGACCACTTTCAGAAAGCCGTCTTTGATATGCAGTAGCGATTGCTGTTCCCGTTGGTCTTTTTCTGCATCGAGAATGGCGTATGCCGACTGAATGTAATAACGCTCATAGCCTTTGTTGCACACAAAATCGACCTCCAGCACCTGCCGCACCGACTTTCCCTCTTTATTCTTGGTATTCAACACCACCTGCCCGACGTCTACCGAATAGCCTCTTGCACGCAATTCGTTGTATATCAAGTTCTCCATAAGGTGTGTCTGCTCATTTTGGCGGAAATTGATATGCGCATTCCTCAATCCCAAATCTTCAAAATAGTATTTGGCTGGCGTATCAATATATTTGCGTCCTTTGATGTCGTAGCGGACGGATTTTTCCAACAAAAATGAGTCTTGCAACAAATCGATATAGCGTTTGATGGTCTCGGCCGTCAATGTGCTGTGTTTCACAGAGCGGAACGTATCTTCCAATTTCTTGGGGCTCACCAAGCCGCCCACCGAAGAGGACAGAATATCCACCAACTCCACAAGGTCGTCGTCATTCATCACCTTATACCGCTCTTTGATGTCGCGCAAATACGTTTCGCGCATCAGATTTTTGAGGTATAGTTCTTTTTGCTCCGTGGTGGGGAGTGCCGCAATATGGGGCAATCCGCCATACAGCATATACTCGCGCAATGCTTCCGACTCTGTCTTGTCCGCAAAATAGGGCAACATCTCGGCAAAACTGAGCGGGTGCACCCGTATCTCGTCGCCGCGACCGCGAAATTCCGTAATCACATCGGTGGACAGCAGACGGGAATAGGAACCGGTAACATACAAGTCTGCATTGGGAACCTTGAGGTAACTGTTGAGCACATCCTCAAACTCGTCCACCATCTGTATCTCGTCAATCAGCACATAGTGCATTTGGTTGTCCGATAAAAGGCTGTCAATGTACTCAAGCAAAGCATCTGGATTGCGCAGTTTGCTGTTGCGGCGGTTTTCAAGGTCTATCATTATCAGGTGTGCCTCGTCCACGCCTTGTTGCTTGAGGTAGTCTGCAAAGATGTGAAAAAGCAGGTACGATTTGCCGGCACGGCGAATGCCAGTTATTACTTTAATCATACCGTTATGCATCCGATTTTTCAGTTGCTGAAGATAAGTGTCTCGTGAAAACTCCATTTGCGTCGATATTTTTGCGTATTTCTATGTTTATTGCGGCGCAAAAGTAGTGTGTTTTAGGCAAATATGCAAATACTTGCTGAATTTTTTCAGCCTTTGTTGCAGTGAATTAATGGCGGTATTATCCAAATTTCCAAATTTTCAGTAGCAAGATATGAGTCGCAAGTCGCAAGACAAAATGAGGAATGAGGAATGAGGAATGAGGAATGAGGAATGAGGAGTGTTTTTAATTGACAGATTTACGAATTGACAGATTGATGAATTTATTCGCACAATAATCAACCAATCAACCAATCAACCAATCAACCAATCAATCAATCAACTTTCTAACTTTATAGACTTTTCAATTTATAAACTTTCACACTTTCTCACTTTCACACTTTTTTGTTCTTTCAAACTAATTTCGTATCTTTGCAAGTTATATGCATGGTTGTTTGTTGGCACTGTTTTTGAGGCGATTTTACCAAAAACGGTACTCGGAAATGCATCGAACGGAAGTAAAAAACAAATTAAAACACATAAAATCATGGCAAACAAAAAAGCACTTTTGATGATTCTCGACGGTTGGGGCATCGGCGACGGAAAAAAAGACGATGTCATCAGCCAAATGCCCACGCCCTATTGGGACGAGTTGAACGCTGTCTATCCGCACTCGCAGTTGCAGGCTTCGGGCGAAAACGTGGGCTTGCCCGACGGTCAGATGGGCAACTCCGAAGTGGGGCATCTCAACATCGGTGCGGGGCGCATTGTCTATCAGGATTTGGTGAAAATCAACCGCGCCTGCCGCGACAATTCCATCACGAAAAATCCCGAAATCGTGCGTGCCTACGAGTATGCGGCGCAACACGGTGTGAAAATGCACTTCATGGGTTTGGTTTCCAACGGTGGCGTGCATAGTTCGTTCGACCACCTGCTGAAACTCACCGAAATCGCCCACCAATACGGCATCGACAAGGCGTATGTGCACTGTTTCATGGACGGCCGCGACACCGACCCGCACTCGGGTAAGGGCTTCATCGAAGATTTGGAGAAACATCTGGCAACGACGGGCGGCAAAATCGCTTCGATTGTTGGCCGCTACTACGCTATGGACCGCGACAAACGCTGGAACCGCGTGAAAGAGGCCTACGACCTGCTGGTGTCGGGCATCGGCGAAAAAGCCACCGATATGCCGCTGGCCGTGCAAAAATCGTACGACGAAGGCGTTACCGACGAATTCATCAAACCGATTGTGCATGTCGATGCTGCCGGCAAACCGCTGGCCACCATCGAACCCGACGATGTGGTCATATTCTTCAACTTCCGCAACGACCGCGCCAAAGAATTGACCATCGCGCTCACGCAACAGGATATGCCCGAAAACGGTATGCACACGCTGCCGTTGCACTATTTCTGCATGACTCCATACGATGCCTCGTTCAAGGGACTGCACATTCTTTTCGATAAGGAAAATGTGGTCGATACGCTGGGCGAAACGCTGTCGAAATTGGGCAAACTGCAGTTGCACATCGCCGAAACCGAAAAATATGCGCACGTTACCTTCTTCTTCAATGGCGGTCGCGAACAGCCGTTCGAGGGCGAAGAGCGCATCTTGATTCCGTCGCCCAAGGTGGCCACCTACGACCTGAAACCCGAAATGAGTGCCTACGAAGTGGCCGCCGCGCTCAACGACGAACTCGACAAACAGAAATTCGATTTTGTGGTTGTCAATTTTGCCAATGGCGACATGGTGGGGCATACGGGCGTGTACGAAGCCATCGAAAAAGCCGTCGTAACCATCGACAACTGCGTGGAGAGCGTGGTGGAAACCGCCAAACGCAATGGCTACGAGGTGATTATCATTGCCGACCACGGCAACTGCGACCACGCGCTCAATGCCGATGGCACGCCAAATACAGCCCATTCGCTCAATCCCGTGCCGTTCGTCTATGTGTCGGAAAACAGCAATATCGCTGTCGAAAACGGCATCTTGGCCGACGTTGCGCCGAGCATTCTGCACATCATGGGCATAGCGCAGCCTGCCGACATGACGGGCAAAAACCTGATTCATAAAATTTAGTTGAAAATCATCAAAAAAAATAAAAAAAATGAAAAAAAAGTCATGCTTTGTTGCGCTCGGCGCACTGCTTTGTTGTTCGGCACTTTGGGCGAACGACGAGGTGCTGATGACCATCGACGGGAACGACATCACCCGCGAAGAATTCGAGTACATCTACAACAAAAATAACACCGACAACGCCATCGACAAAAAAACGTTGACCGAATACCTCGAACTGTTCAAAAATTTCAAACTGAAAGTTATCGAAGCCGAACATCGCGGGTTGGACACGCTGCCAACGTTTGTGAACGAACTGCAAGGCTATCGTCGCCAACTGGCCAAACCCTACCTCACCGACCTATCGATGGAGGAAAAATTGTGCGAAGAGGCGTACGAACATCTGAAACAGGACGTGGAAGTGAGCCATATCTTGGTGAAACTGCCCGACAACGCCACGCCAGCCGACACGCTTGCCGCTTACAAAAAGGCACTCGAAGCCCGCGCACGCTTGGACAAAGA
This sequence comes from Leyella stercorea, assembly GCA_963658575.1. Lineage (GTDB taxonomy): Bacteria > Bacteroidota > Bacteroidia > Bacteroidales > Paludibacteraceae > W0P28-013. The sequence continues at coordinate 13,360 of CAVKQB010000024.1, forward strand.
GGATTTTGGCGTCGTGGCACTCGACATGTCGGACGACCCGTCGGTGAAGAACAACCGCGGCTATCTCGGCTTTTTCACGGGCGGCATGTTGGTCTATCCGTTCGAAAAGGCGATGTACACGCTGCCCGACGGCGCCATCTCGGCACCAGTGCGCACCTTCTACGGCTATCATGTGATAAAAGTGCATAGCCACCGGCCGGCAGTAGGGCAAGTGCGTGTGTCGCACATCATGAAAATGGTGAAACGCGACGCTTCCGAAGCCGATTGGCAGAAAGCACACGACGAAATTTTGGCCGTCGCCGAACGCATCAAAAACGGCGAATCCTTTGCTGCTGTGGCCAAAGAGGTCTCAGACGATCGTGGCACGGCCGCGCGTGGCGGCGAATTGTCGTGGTTTGGCGTTGGACGCATGGTGCGCGAATTTGAACAGGCCGCCTTCGCCTTGAAAAACATCGGCGATGTGAGCGAACCCGTGCGCACGGCATTCGGTTGGCACCTCATCAAACTCGACGACCGCCGCGGCTTGGAGCCTTACGAACAGAAACGCCCCGAACTGCTGCGCCAGATGCAACGCGACGAACGTGCGCAATACGGCCGTAACGTGCTGGTCGATAGACTGAAAAAAGAGTACAACTACCAAGAAAAAGCCGGTGCCATGGACGGCGTAGTGGCGTTTTTGCAGCAGCATCCAACCATCGACTCGACCTATTTTGCCGCCGTCGATGAGTTGACCGACACGCTGGCCACATTTGCCGATGTGGTGCTGATGCAGCGCGATTTGGCATTCGTCGTTGGCATCACAAGCAACGATGGCGCGCCGTCGCTCGCCATGTTCGACGAAAAAACGAAAGAGTTTGTGGCCGAGCAAATCCTGTCGTACGAAGAGACGCAACTCGAAGCCAAATACCCCGATTTCCGCTATCTGATGCAAGAGTACCACGACGGAATCCTGCTGTTCGACATCAGCAATGCCGAAGTGTGGGACAAGGCGAGCAAGGACATCGACGGCCTGAACGCCTATTTCGCCGCCAACAAAGCCAACTATGCGTGGGACGTGCCGCATTTCAAAGGGCGCATTGTCTATTGCAAGGACGACGCCACCGCCAAAAGCGTGAAAAAACTGATTGCCAAACTGCCGTCCGATTCGGTCGAGTCGTACCTGAACGCCCGCGTCAACAACGATAGCGTGGTGTTTGTGAAAACCATCGCCGGACTCTGGAAACAGGGCGACAATCCAGCCGTCGATAAGTTGGCATTCAAGGACAAAAATGCCGAAATGGTCGTCAACGAGCATCTGCCCGTGGTTTTTGTTGTGGGCAAAATGCTGAAGAAAGGCCCCGAAACCTACACCGATGTGCGTGGTGCCGTTACTGCCGACTATCAAAACGAACTCGAACGCCGTTGGATAGAAGCGTTGCGCGCCAAATACCCGATAGTGGTGAACGAAGCCGTGCTGAAAGCCATGGAACAGTGATAGTTAGTAGTGAGAAGTTAGTAATTAGAAGTTAGAAATGAGAAATGAGGAGTGAGGAATGATGCGGCGAAGCCGCAATTTCAAGAACAAAGAATATAGAACATAGAGCAAAGACTTTTTAATTATCTAATTATTTAATTTCCAATTATTTAATTAATTTTAGATTTCGAATTGTTAGATTTCAAATTGACAGATTGAGGATTCAATGATTCAATAAATCAATAAGTCAATGATTCATTTCTGTCCCTCTGCCGAGCGCAGCGAGGATAGGGGGACGAGGAGCGACAGCGACGGAGGGGGTTAAATCTAATTAAAAATTAAGAATTAAGAATAGAGTCCGTCGCGGATTGCAAATCCGCACATAAAAAAGCACGGGATTGCAAATCCCGTGCGACCAGAAACGCCTTAATCTTCAAATTTTCAAATCTTCAAACAATATCAAACCGTGCGAAGCACGAAATAGAAACAGCGCGCAGCGCGAGAAATTTAGAAACATAGAAACAATTAGAAACGCGCGTAGCGCAGTCCGAAATCGATAAAATTGAAAAAATATAGAATGAAACCTTGTCTTGTCATCGCTATTTGTTGCGTGGCGCTCGTTTCGTGCCAAAAGAAAAAGCCCGAAGCCGATGCGTTGCGCCAGCCGCTCATCGAGGTCGAAGGCCATTTCCTCTATCAAGACGAATTGGCACCCGTGATTCCGTCGGGCATTTCGACTGCCGACAGCGCGGCGTTGGCCGATGCCTTCATTCGCAATTGGGCGACCAACGTGTTGCTCTACGAAAACGCCAAACGCAACGTGGCAAACGAGGCCGAAATAGAGCAGATGGTCGAGTCGTACCGTAAGTCGATAACCATTCACTACTATCAGCAACGGCTTGTGGCACAGCGTCTTGGCAGTGTCGGCGACGACGAGGTGGCGGCTTTCTACGAGGCGCACAGCACGCAGTTCCCGTTGCACGACCACCTGTTGCGCGGTGTCTTTCTGAAAGTGCCAAACGGTGCGCCAGACATCGACAAGGTGCGCCGCGCATTCAAAAAACTCGACGACGACAAAAATATCCAGAAACTGGAAGAATACAGCGTGCAACACGCCGCCAACTACGACTATTTTGTCGATTCGTGGATACTGCTCAACGACTTGGCGAAGAAAATGCCGCTCGACGGCATCGACCCAAAAAACTTGCTGGCCAATCACACGTTCTACGAGACGTCGGATTCGACCTACACCTACATGCTCGATATTGCCGACTACAAACTGGCCGGTTCCACCGCACCGCTCGAATTTGTGAGCGAACGCATACGCACGATGCTCAACAATCAGCGTAAGCAAGAGTACATCAAACAGTTCGAACAGTCGCTCTACGACGACGCCGTAAACAGCGGTCAAATCACGTTTTATTCACCCCTTTTTGAAAACAAAAACTTAGAATCGAAGTGCGAAAATGAAGCGGAACAGTAAAATATGGACATTGTGCGCGGTCTTGGCATGGTCGGTCGCGGCATTGGCACAGAGCAATATGATAGACGGCGTGGTGTGGGTCGTAGGCGACAACGCCATCATGCGCAGCGATGTGGAAGAGCAACGCATGCGCCTGCAATACGAAGGCACGCGCCTGAAAGGCGACCCCTACTGCGTGATTCCCGAACGTATCGCCCTGCAAAAACTCTTTCTGCACCAAGCCCAAATCGATAGCGTCGTGGCCAGCGAATCGCAGATAGAGATGCAGGTGAACATGCGCATGGACCATTTCCTGCGCGAAATCGGCTCGAAAGAAAAGATGGAAGAGTACTTCAAAAAGACCACTTCCGAAATCAAAGAGGAGATGCGCCAAACCATTGCCGACCAGATGACCATTCAGATGGAGCAGCAGAAAATCACCGGCGACATCAAACTGACTCCCGCCGAAGTGCGCGAATTTTACGAATCGTTGCCGGCCGACAGCGTGCCGATGGTGCCCGCCGCCGTCGAAGTGCAGATAATCACGCTCGAACCGCCCATTCCGCAAGAAGATTTGGAGGCCACCAAAAACCGCTTGCGCGAGTACGCCGAGCGCGTGAACAACGGCACCGCCGATTTCTCGATGTTGGCGCGCCTCTATTCCGACGACCAAGGCACCGCTTCGAAAGGCGGCGAACTCGGATTTTTCGGGCGTGGCACGATGGTGCAAGAATTTACCAACGCCGCCTTTGCGCTCACCGAACCGGGGCAGGTTTCGCGCGTGTTCCAAACCGAATTTGGCTACCACATCGTGCAACTCATCGAAAAGCGCGGCGACCGCATCAACTGCCGCCACATCTTGCTGCGCCCACGCGTATCGGCACCAATCAAAGAGAAAACATTCGAGAAATTGGACAGTTTGGCCACCGCCATTCGTTCGGGGAAAATGACCTTCGAAATGGCTGCCATCGACTTTTCGGCCGACAAAAACACGCGCATGAACGGCGGCGTGATGACCAACGAAAACACGAGCGCATCGAAATTTGAGTATCAGGAATTGCCGCCCGAAGTGGCCAAAGTGGTCTACAACATGGGTGTCGGCGAAATATCGCAGCCCTTTGCCATGATGGACAAATCGCTTGGGCGCGAAGTGTATGCCATCGTCAAACTGAAACAGAAAACCGCCAACCACAAAGCCAATCTCAACGACGACTACCAACTGCTGAAACAGCATTGCGAAGCGGCAAAACAGCAGGAAATCCTCTCGAAATGGATCGAACAGAAAATCGAAGAGACATACATTTACATCGCTCCCGACTGGCGCAACTGCGAATTTGAACACGCCGGCTGGATAAAAAACGACAAATCGAAAGGTGGCCACAGATAAGCGACATATCATCTTCGTTGCCCTCGCTCTTGTGGCGATGGTAGGCACGTTGGCGGCGCAAAACACCACGAAGCCTGCGAATTTGCGCATGGCACCGAAAACGGTGCAAACGGCGCGCACGCCCAATAGCGGCAACGCAAAAACCAAAGCGCAACCCGCACGCCATACGTCGTCGCAGCAACGCACGATGGTCTATCTCGAAAACGCCGAGACATTCAGTTTCGACGAAGACGTGAACGCCGAAGCGCAACTGCTCAAAGGCAACGTGCGCTTTCGCCACGACGACGTGTTTCTCTATTGCGACAGCGCCTACTTTTTCGATAAACGCAACTCGTTCAACGCCTACGGACACGTTCGGATTGTGCAGGGCGACACGCTGTTCATCTATGGTGATGTGCTCTACTACGACGGCGACACCAAGATGGCACGCCTGCGCCACAATGTGAGCATGACCAACCGCGACGTAACGCTCGTAACCGACAGCCTCAACTACGACCGCATAGCCAATGTGGGCTACTACTACACTGGCGGCAAACTGTTCGACACCGACAATGTGCTCACGTCGGTATTTGGCTACTATTTTCCGAGCGACGAGATGGCGCTGTTTCGCGGCGATGTGCTGCTCACCAATCCCAAATTTACCATGCACGCCGATACGCTGAAATACTTTCCCGAAACTGCCATCGCCGAAATGCTGGGGCCAACAACCATTCTCTACGAAAACGAAACCACCATCTACTCCGAATCGGGACAGTACGAAACGCGCACCGAACAGTCGCGGCTCTTCCGCAATTCGCAGGTGAAACATAGCGACGGGCAGACGCTCGTGGGCGACACCATCTTCTACGACAAGAAAAATGGCGAAGGACGCGCCTATTCCAACGTGCATCTGAACGATTCGGCCAATCAAATTTCGCTCTACGGCAATTTTGTCTATTACAAAGAAGAGGGCGACGTGGCGTTGGCCTACGACTCGGCACTGATGGTCGAACATTCGTCGCCCGACACCATCTACCTCAACGCCGACACACTCTACGCCTACGCCGTCGATTCGACCGAAAAAGTGGTGCGCGCGTTTCATCATGTGCGCATATTCCGCATCGATGTGCAAGCCGTGTGCGATTCGGCCAGTTTCGAAACGCGCGATTCGGTCATTCACCTCATGAAGTCGCCTGTGGCGTGGTCGGGACCGCGCCAAATCACGGGCGACACTATGCACATCTATTCGCTCAACGGCGCACCCGAACGTCTGCATGTGGTGGGCGCAGCCTTCGTGGCCGAACAGCAGGACAGCATTCATTTCAACCAAATCTCTGGAAAAGAACTCATTGCGCATCTCGCCGACAACGAATTGCGCATGGTCGAAGTGCGCGGCAATGCCGAATCGATATATTTCCCGCTCGACGACGACAGCCTGCTGATAGGGCTGAATCAGACCACAAGCAGTTACCTGACGGCCTATTTGCAAGACCAAAAAATCGAGCGCATCGTGCTTTATCCGTCGCCCGAAGGCGTGCTTACACCGATGGCGCAAATCACCGAAGAGATGCTGCGGCTGCCCGGATTTTCGTGGCAGGAGGTGATTCGCCCACGTTGCTGGCGCGATGTGTTTGCACGTCCCGAACGCCCAAAAATCGACACGACGAAAAAACACCGTCGCTCGGGACGTGTTGAACCCGACGAGAGCGACAGCACCGCGAACGACAAGCAGAAATCGCAGAAAAAACAGTCGGATTCGTACACGCGCAACAACAATTCGACCAACACGCCCAAAACATCGCTGCCGGCCATTGGTGGCGGCAACAACACACTCCAAAAACAGACAGGCCGATGAATAGGGTAGTGGTGGCACTGACAATGAACGAAAATGGCACTACAGCCATGCGTTTTGCCGAGGCGGTGGCCGCTGCCTTGCAGCACGACGTGCGCCACATGCGCTTGGGCAGCGAAACGGCCGGCGACACCGTGCGCTCTGCCGATTTGGCCGACGAATTGGAACGCATCGACGCTTCGATGGTGGTGGCCGAAATAACGCAACGGCGCGACATACAGCCCTACCTGAACGCCTGCCGCAACTTGCGCGTGCCATATCTTTTTGTCCGCTCGGGCAATACGCCCAAGTTCGACACCGTGGCACTGCCCGTAACGTTTCTGCCCGAAGAGAAAGAAAAAGGCCCCTTCGCAGCGGCTTTCGGACGCTTTTTTCATGCCAAATTGGTGATTTTTCGCCCCAAAGATTACGGCACACGCGCCGCACGCAATATCGATGCCATGAAAACGCTTTTCGATTCGTTTTCGCTTGATTACGAGGAAATTAACGCACGCAAAGATAGCGACGGCGTAGAACGCGAGGCCGCCATTTGGGCGCAGCAGAATGCCGATTTGACCATCGTCGCGGCATCGCGCGAATATGGCTTGGACGATTTAATTTTTGGCAGCAAAGAGCGCAAAATCCTCGAAAAAACTACGCAGCCGGTGCTGCTCGTCAATCCGCGCGGCGACCTGTATGCTCTGTGCGATTGAAGAAAAATTTGTTTGAATACGATAAAAACACACATTATGAAACGACTTTTTTTTGCGGCTATTTGGTTTGTTTGCGCATCGGCTGTTTGGGCGCAAACGCTTGATTACCCGATTGTTAAGGTCGGTGGCAAGGACTATTATTCCTACACGGTCGAACCCAAGGACGGCCTGTTTGGCATCGCACGCAAGTTTGGCGTTACGCAAGCCGATTTGCACGCCTGCAATCCGCATCTGACCGAAGGTTTGCAGATTGGGCAACGGATTTTGGTGCCCGTAATCGAACGTGCCGCCGCCCCAAACGATGTGCTCATACACGAGGTGCAGCCCAAGGAGACGCTCTACGCGCTCTCGCACAAGTACAATGTGTCTATCGAAAAAATCGTGCAGCAAAATCCCGAGTTGGCCGACGGACTGAAAGTCGGGCAGCGGCTGCGCATACCAAGGCTGACACTCGACGACGAAAAACCAGCGCAAACGGCCGAAAATCAGCAAAAAACGGTCGAACATCCGGCCGCCGAACCGCGCAAGCACGTCGTGCAGCCCAAGGAAACGCTCTACAGCATCAGTCGCCAGTATGGCACTTCGGTCGAAGATTTGGTCGAACTCAACGGAATCACCAAGACTATCAGAGTGGGCGATACGTTGCTGATTTCGGAGCCGCAATCCGTGTCGCGAGAACCGAAACTGATTGAAAAACAGCCCGATACGTTGATGCGCGACACCGTTCAACGCACCGACAGCGTTGCACCAGCCACCGAAACGGTCGTTGCTGCCGAAAAAGCCCCCGTGGTGCTGCCGTCGAACACGCTGAAAGTGGCTGTGCTGATGCCATTTATGCTCAAAACGCCCTATATCGACTCGTCGGTGAACTATTTTTGGGAGTTTTATCGTGGCGTGTTGCTCGGGCTCGAAAACGCGAAACGCCTCGGAATTTCGGTCGAATTGCACGTGTACGACATCGAAAAGTCGCTCGAAACGCTCGATTCGGTGTTGCATCGTCCCGAACTGGCCAAGATGGATCTGCTCGTCGGGCCTGCATACGCCAATCAAGTGGCGTTGGTAGTCGATTTTGCCAAACAAAACCAACTTTTCACGCTGATTCCATTCACATCGAAAGTGGAAAACGCCAACGAATATATTTTGCAATTCAATCCGTCGCAAGAGAAAATTTTGCCCTTCGTGGCGCAAACCATCGCCAAACGTTTTTCGTCGCAAAATATCGTGATAGCACGCATTTCCGACAAACGCGACAAGGCCAACCTCTTGGCCGACGAACTGACTCAGACGTTGCACAAAATGCGCCGCCCGTACAAGGAGATACACCTCTCGGCCGACAATGTCGATACGCTGCAAACCGTCGTCGGGCGCAACCGCACGCTGCTACTCATCGCCACGCCGCACGCCGAAGTGGTGGCCTCTATCTTGCCGAAAATCAAGGAGTTGTCGCTGCCGTTCTTGCAGATTTGGGGTTTCGAAGATTGGAAGCAATGGCTCACCTACATCGATGGCACCTATTACCATTCGCTCTTCTATCGCCACGAAACCGATGCCTACGAACAGGCTTACGCAACGTGGTTTGGCGAACATGCGGTAGATGCCGAGCCGCACTACGACCTGATTGGCTACGACGTGGCAAACTATCTGCTGGCCGCGCTCGATGCCGACCGGCACAATCCCACGGCGGCGTTCGGGAAAATCGCCTACAAGAGCCTGCAAACCGATTTTAAGTTCGAAAAAGGCTCCGACGGGCAGTGGATTAACATGAATTGGTATCTGTTCGGATTCTACAACCAAAAATTGAACGAGATAGAGTGAAAAAAGCAACAACCATCGTACTCGTCGCGCTTCTGCTGGTCTGCGCCATGCCGCTTGCCGCGCAACGCTATTTCTACGAACCGGAATACACGCTGGGCGTGCGTGCTGGCGCAACGGCCTCGTTCGTTTCGTTTGTCCCTGCCATCTCCGATTGGCAAATGCTCTACGGAGCGCAGGCGGGCGTGGCGTTTCGCTATATCACCGACCGCCATTTCGGCATTCAGGTCGAAACCAATTTCACACAGCGCGGCTGGAAAGAGAAAAACGACGTATACTCCTACACGCGCCAACTCAACTACATCGAAATTCCCTTTTTGTCGCACATCTATTTCAGCAAAAAATACTTTCGCTGGTTCTTCAATCTGGGGCCCGAAATCAGTTTCCGCGTGGGCGATCGCACCAGTACCAACATCACCGACGATGCGAAAAAAGAACGCCACAAAGACCCGTTCAAAACCGTTTTCGACTACGGCATCGTTGCTGGTACGGGCTTCGAATTTCAAACGCGAAGAGCCGGCATCTACCAACTCGAAGCACGCTATTCGTTCGGTTTGGGCGACCTTTTCAAAAACTCGACCAGCGACACTTACAGCCGTTCGTCGAACCAAAACATCTCGCTCTGCTTAGGCATCTTGTTCAACATCAAACACAAAACAGCACTAATCTACTGAAAACATGGCAGATACGAAATTTGTAGGAATCATTCCGGCGCGCTACGCCTCCACGCGCTTTCCGGGCAAACCGTTGGCCGATATTTGGGGCAAACCGATGATACAGCACGTTTACGAACGCGCGTCGCAAGTGCTCGAAACAGTGGTTGTCGCCACCGACGACCAGCGCATATTCCGTGCCGTCGAGGCGTTTGGCGGTAGGGTAGTGATGACTTCGGAACGCCACAAAACCGGCACCGACCGCTGCTACGAAGCCTTGACCAAACTGCCCGAACACTACGACGTGGTCATCAACATTCAGGGCGACGAACCCTACATCGCCACCGAACAGATAGAGGCGTTGAAGCGCTGTTTCGATGCGAATGGCACGCAATTGGCTACGCTGGTAAAACCATTCGCACCCGATGCTACCTATCAGGATTTGCAGAACCCAAACGCACCGAAAGTCGTTGTAAATCAGCACGATGAGGCCATCTATTTCAGCCGTTCGGTGGTGCCTTACCTGCGTGGCGTGGCTCCCGACGAATGGGCGCAACGGCACATCTACTACAAGCACATCGGCATCTACGCCTACCGCACCGACATTTTGGCGCAAATCACCCGCATGGAGCAAACGCCGCTCGAAAAAGCCGAATCGCTCGAACAACTGCGCTGGCTTGAAAACGGTCTGCGCATCCGCGTGGCCGTAACCAACGCCGAAAACGTTTCGATCGACACCCCCGACGACCTCGCCGCACTACTGAAGAATAGTAGCAAGATGTGAGTAGCAAGACACAAGACAATTAGTAGTGAGTAGTTAGCAGTGAGGAGTGAGGAGTTGTTGGGCGGCGAGTGTCAAAAATCAACCAACGGACACTTTCTACTTTATAAACTTGATGAACTTTCTAACTTTCTAACTTTCTAACTTTCCCACTTTATAGACTTTTCATTTGATAAACTTTATAAACTTTCGATGAAATACAAACGCATTCTTTTGAAATTGAGCGGCGAATCGCTCATGGGAACCCAACGCTACGGTATCGACGAGCAGCGTTTGGGCGAATATGCCACGCAAATAGCCGACATCGTGCGCAGTGGCGTGCAGGTGGGCATCGTCATTGGCGGCGGCAACATTTTTCGCGGCTTGAGTGGTGCCAAACAGGGTTTCGACCGTGTGAAAGGCGACCAAATGGGCATGTTGGCCACGGTCATCAACAGCCTTGCGCTCAGTTCCGCCCTCGAAACGCGAGGCATTCGCGCGCGCGTGCTCACCGCTGTGCGCATGGAACCGATAGGCGAATTTTACAGCAAACCGAAAGCCGTCGAGGCGTTGGAGCGCGGCGAAGTCGCCATCTTCTCGGCCGGCACGGGCAATCCTTACTTCACCACCGACACGGGTGCATCGTTGCGCGCCATCGAGATCGAAGCCGACGTGATGCTCAAAGGCACGCGCGTGGACGGCATCTACACCGCCGACCCCGAAAAAGACCCCACGGCCGTCAAATTCGACGAAATCACGTTCGACGAAATCTACACTCGCGGGCTGAAGGTGATGGACCTGACCGCCACCACCATGTGCAAGGAAAACCGCCTGCCAATCGTCGTTTTCGACATGGACACGCTCGGCAATTTGGCCAAAGTGGTGGCCGGCGAAAAGGTCGGCACGCTGGTGCGGTTGTAGTCTGCACAGCCCAATAGGTCGCAAAATTTCTGTTTCAGTAAGAAAATCGTCAAATTCTTTCTGAAATAGAAAGAATTTCGTCTAATCTACAAATTTATACCAAATTTAGCGATTATACTCCACAAATTCATATTGAATTTGTGGAGTAGGCGCATTAGTGTGCTAAACGTGCTTATTCAATACCGACAAAAGGCTGATAGTTGTCGGGCGTGATGACTTGGAAGGAGGCATCGGGGTATGTGTCGCGAAAGGCTTTGGGCGCACGAGGAGTTTTCGTAGGATTGAACTTGAACTCATACGCCTGCATTCTGCCGTCTTCTATCTCCACAAAGTCAATCTCTGCTTGTGCCTGTGTGCGCCAGAAATAGAGTTGTGCATAACTCTGCCGATAGGCATTGTGCTTGATACGCTCACTGAGCATCAGGTTTTCCCACAATGCACCGCTATCCGTACGCAGATGGAGTGGAGCGAAGTTGCTCAAGATGGCATTGCGAATACCATTGTCGTAGAAGTAAATCTTGCGGTTGTGGCGCAACTCCGTCCGTAGATTGCCGCTGTAAGAGGGCAGGCGGAAAATAACGAAGCACTTCTCGAGCAGGTCGATGTAGTTCTCCACCGTGGCACGGTCTATACCCAATAGGCGACTGAGTTCGTTGTACGACACCTGCTCGCCAACTTGTATAGCCAAGGCTTGTAGTAGGCGGGCAAGCATATCGGGCTTGCGAATACCATTATAAGAGAGCAAGTCCTTATATAAATAGTTATTGGCAATGGTAGTCAGAAGCCGCTTGGCTTGGTCGGGATGCGTAACTACCTCGGGGTAGCAGCCGTAGATGAGGCGTTGCTCCAGCAGGCGTCGCTCCTCCCGTGGAGAGGTGTGGCGGCTGAGTTCCGCGAGCGAGAGCGGATAGAGCCGATATTCGTAGATACGCCCCGTAGCAGGCTCGTTTATCTGGTTCGACAATTCGAGCGACGAAGAGCCTGTTACTATCACTTGCACCTGCTCACGAAAGGTGTCGGACATCATCTTCAGTGTCAAGCCGATATTCTTCACGCGCTGTGCCTCATCGATAACGACATAGCGTTTCAGCCCGACCAGTTGTTGCAGTCCGGTAGAGGTCTGCTCCTCCAAAGCGTGGCAGTCATCTATGTTGTCGCAGTTGAGCCACAGTGTCTCCGACTGCGGAATCGACAGTTGTGAGAGTAGGGTGGTTTTGCCTACTTGGCGAGGCCCCAATATCGCAATTACCTTCCCTTGAAAGAAATCCGCCGCAACGGCAGTGTCAATAAGTCTGTGAATCATGGTGCGTGCGAGGTTATGGTTTGTAGATGTGAATGTAAGTTTGTCGCAAAGGTAGACTTTTCTGAAGATATATGCAACTATTTTGTTGCTTAATCTACAAATTTATACTAAATTTTGCGATTATATTCACCAAATTCATATTGAATTTGTGGAATAGGCGTGTTATGGTGCTGCCATTGAGTGTGCTAAACGTGCTTATAGCAGCCCCGCCATGTATACGGGCAAGCAGAGTGTGTCGCCATCGCTATACGAGTCCTTGGTATACAACAAGTAACGCTGCCCAACCCGAGATGCATATTTTTCACAGAATGCATCTAACGAGGTATGTGTGTTATAACCAGACGCTTTCACTTCAATAGGACACACTTTATTGCCACGCGAGAGCAGAAAATCGACCTCATAATTATGCTTTGCGTCTTTTGGGAATGTGTAGTAGAACAAGCGATTTCCCGAAGCACGAAGCATTTGTGCCACAAGGTTTTCGTACACATAGCCCAGATTAGATGATAGTTTATCGCTGAGCAATTTGGTATAAATTACATTCTCGGTGTAGTTCTTGTCCCAGAAAGCCAATGTTACAAACAAACCTGTGTCGGACAGAAAGAGTTTATAGCGATCGTAGTTGGCATTCAACGCCATTCCCACATTCGGGTCGTTGGCATGATACGCCACATTGATAGTTTTACTATTTTCGAGTTCGAATAGCAATTCCGACAACTTGTCGGATTCTACATTTCCAACGACACCGGTGGGATAGTAACGACGAGCATTGCGATTCAGTTGAGCGGGGATTGCCATAAAAAGTTTGGACAATCTTCCCAAACTGTCTATTTTGAGGAAATCCTCCATGTACAGCAATAGTATATCGCGTTTCACCCTATCAACCTCCTCCATACTATTCGCCTCTAAATATGCACGTACCGCTTGTGGCATACCGCCCACCAACATATACAGGCGTAATTTGCGTAGTATTGTACGATGTGCCTGCTTGAGCGGCAAATGTTGCGACAATATAGTTGATAACAACGGCACAGTGGCTGTATCGCCTATCGCCCAACAGAATTCCTCAAAATCGAGCGGCAACATTTCTATACGGCGTTCTTCGCTGGGAATGATGATGTCCTTGGTGTTCTGTCGGATACTTATCAACGAGCCCGTCTCGATATAATCATAACGCCCATCGGCAACGAGATGTTTTATTGCCTGACGCGCCAACGGACAGAGTTGCACCTCGTCGAAGACAATCACCGATTTTCTCTCTATCAATGTAATGCCATAGTGCGCTTGGAGTCGCAAGAAAAACATATCCATGTTTTCCATATCCTCGAACAACTCCATTACACTACGCGAGGCTTTACTAAAATCGATAATGATATGGTTGGTATATTCGTTTTTAGCGAATTGCTCTACCATTGTAGATTTCCCAACGCGGCGCGCTCCCTCGATAATGAGAGCCGTTTTCCCGCCACTCTTGCGTTTCCATTCCAAGAGTTTTTTGTACGCTTTACGCTTAAAAACTGGCATCTTCATAACGGTCTTTTTGTATCACGGTGCAAAGTTACTATAAATAAATGGATTATACAAATATTTCGTCATCCCCCGAAATTCAAAAGTGCCAAATTACGTCATCCCCCGAAATTCAAAACACCAAAATTACGTCATCCCCCGAAATTTGCGGGGCGATATGCGCTTGTTTTTGGAAGCGACGAACAGGAATTTTCCAGCCCCAAGCGCAAATTCTTTTGGTCGACGAAACTTTTTGTTACCCGTTTGTTACTCCAAAAAATCTACCTTTACCGCATAACCAATCACAATCAAACGGACGATGACACACAACAAACAACAACTCAAAGAGCCTATCCGGCTGCGTGCCAAAAAATTGCGGAACGGCGGCGAGAGCCTCTATTTAGACCGTTACGCCAACGGCACGCGCACCTACGAATTTCTGAAACTCTACCTGCTACCCGGCAACAATCCAGCCGCCAAACGCCAAAACGCCGCCACGCTGCAAACGGCCAACACCATCAAGGCGCAACGCATCATTTCGCTGGCCAAAACCAGCAACCACACCGCCATTTGGCTGTCGGAATGGTTGCGGCAACTGCTGGCCGACGACCTGCGGAAAGGGAAGAAAACCGAGCGACAATACCGTTATCTGGCCACGTTGCTGAAACGCTACAAACCTACGGACACGCTTCTGCAGGAGATCGATACGGCATTTTGCAGCGGATTTTTGGATTTTCTCAAGCAAACCCGCAACGGCAAGACAAAAATATCGAAACCCTTGTCCGAAAACAGTTGCCACAACTACTACAAACGGTTCAACTGCGCCCTCAACGCTGCCGTGCGTGCTGGCCACATCGCAAGCAATCCGTTCGCCTCGATTGCCGCCGACAACAAACCCAAAATTGTGGAAAGCCCCAAAACATACCTCACTCCCGACGAACTGCGGCGGCTCATCGGCACGGAATGCAAAAATGCCGATGTCAAACGGGCATTTCTGTTCAGTTGCTTCTGCGGCCTGCGTATTTCGGATGTCCGCGCCCTCGAATGGTCGCAAATCATACAAAACGGACAGAGGACCAGCATCGAACTCGTGATGCAAAAAAACAAACGCCCCATATACGTCAAACTGTCGGACGAGGCCAAACGCTGGCTGCCCGCAAATGCAGCAACGCGCGGTAAGGTTTTTCTGCTACCGGCAAGTCCAACCGTCAACCATCAACTGCAAACGTGGGCGGAACGGGCGCAAATCAGCCGCCACGTAACGTTCCATACCGCGCGGCACACCTTCGCCACGCTGTTGCTTACTATGGGAGCCGATTTGTACACCACAAGCAAACTTTTGGGGCACAGCGACATCAAAACGACACAAATCTACGCCAAAATCGTCGATAAGAAAAAAGACGAAGCCATCGACCTGCTGAATCATGTGTTCGATTAGCCACCACCGAGGCTTTTTGTTACCACTGCGCCATCAGCCGACGGCGAACGCACTGACAATCAGTACATTCGGTGCAACTTATGAAAACTCTGAAGTATTTCATGGGCGCGCTCTTGGTGGGCGCAGTGGTTTT